>WHTS01000031.1 GCA_009377585.1 Betaproteobacteria bacterium | reverse complement strand
CCGACGGCGTGCTCGATCCCCATGTCACACGCTACGTCGGCGCGGCTTACATGGTTGCTGGTGCCGCCGCGAACGCGCAGGATCGGATCGCGGCGGCCGCGCCCCATGTGGTGACCGTGCGCACGGATGTCATCCTGAACGAGGCGCGCACGTTGCTCGGACGCGCCGGCGCCGGGCTCTCGGTGATCGCCGGCGTGACGTTGATAGCAAGCCTCCTGGTGCTGGCGAGCGTCATCGCGGCAAGCCTGGCGCGCCAGGTCTACCAGGCGAGCGTGCTCAACGCGCTCGGTGCCCGTGTAACGGTCATTCGCCGCAGCCTGCAGGTGGAGTACGCGGTGCTCGCGCTCCTCACTTCGGTGTTCGCGATTGCCGCGGGCAGCGCGCTCGCCGCGTTGCTGCTCCATTACCGGCTGGATCTCGAGCTTGCGCGCCTCTACTGGATCGGCGCCGCCACGGCGGTCGTCGTCAGCACGTGCAGCCTCGGCCTCGGCGGGACCTATCTGCTGCGGCAGCTTCGCATCGCTCCGGCGCAGTTGCTGCGCTCGGGTGGCTAGCCCGAATATTTCATCGGGGCCGGCCTGGTGAAATATCCGGGCTGGCCTCTACCCATGCGGCGCGATGGCGAATCGCTTCTGCGCCAATGCGCTCACGCAAGCGCGCGCTGCACCCAGCGGGCGAAGCGGAACAGCTCGCGATCGCAGTCGCGCCGCGCGATCAGTTGCACGCCGATCGGCAATCCGTTCGGCCCTTGCAGGGCCGGCACGGTAACGGCCGGCACGTGCGTGGATGTCCACAACGTGCAGAAGCCCGTGTAACCGGTCGATTCGAGCCCGATCGGCGCTTCACCTGCGGCAGCGGGCGTCAGCAGCACGTCGTAGCTCTCGAACACCTGGTCGAGCGTGCGGCGGCAGGCGGCGAGGAATTCGCGCGCTTCGCGATACTGTTCGAAGCTGGTCGCCATGCCGTGCGCGAGGCGGCCGTTGCGCAAAGTTTCGCTGATCGCGTTCCAGTGATGATCGATCTCCCAGGCGAAATTGCGCGTGAATTCATAGCTCGAGACTGCCCGATGGGCATCGGGAATGCGGGCAAATGCCGCCGGCACCAGGGCGTCTTTCACGCTCGTGCCCGTTCGTGCCAGCGTCGAAGCCGCGTCCTCGAGCAGGCGCTGAGTCGATGCATCCGCCTTTTCCCACAGGGGCGTGCGGCAGAATCCGATGCGAGGCTTGCCGGTTTCCTCGAGCGGCTTCGGTTCCGCGCCGATCAGCACCTCGCGCAGCAGCGCGACATCCTCGATCGAGCGCGCGAACAAGCCGAGCGTATCGAGTGAGCCCGCCGCTTCGAGAACGCCCGACATGCGCAGATCGCCCCACGTCGGTCGATAGCCCACGACGCCGCAGAAGGAGGCCGGGCGGATGGTCGAGGCAGTCGTCTGTGTTCCCAAGGCCAGTGGCACCATGCGATCGCCGACCGCCGCCGCCGATCCGCTCGACGACCCGCCGGGCGTGCGTTCGGCGTCGAGCGGATTGCGCGTCTTGCCCGGATGGACGTTGGCGAATTCGGTCGTGACGGTCTTGCCGACCAGGACCGCCCCCGCGCGTCGCATGAGCGCCACGCAGGCCGCATCCCGGCCCGGCCGATGGCCGCGATGGATCGGGCTGCCGTACTCGGATGGCATGTCGGCCGCGTCGATGATGTCTTTTGCGCCGAACGGCACGCCGTGCAGCGCCCCGCGCGGACCCGAGCCCGCATCGAGCGCGCGGGCCTGCTCGAGCGCACGTTCGGCGTCCAGGTGTTGCCAGGCCTGTACCGCCGGCTCGCGCGCCAGGATGCGCTCGAGGCAGGCGCGAATGACCGCCTCGCATGTGAGGCTGCCGGATCGCGTGGCAGTGGCTATCTCGCTTGCAGTCCATTCATTCGGGGATGTCGGCATCGGTACGGTTCCGTCGGATGTGCCAAGGGCAGACACGGCCGGCACGAGACCGAGGCGGTGCAGGCATCCGCGCTCGGGTCGGTGGCCGCGATATCACCTCATTATCGCTGACGCCGGGCTCATGCAGTGAGCCTCACGCCGTCGATACTGGGCTGGTCACGAGGCAGAGGCGAACACGATGAACGCGAAAGAACTGGTGGTTACGATCCTGGGCCTGGCGGGTACGTTCCTGCTGCCCTGGCCCGGGGAGCCCGATCGCCACGGCGATCCGTCGGAGCGACGCGGCGTGGTGCAGGCATCCGTATGCGTGCATGGCTGCGGCGAGGCCGTGGTGATGAGCCGGAAGGAAGCGAGCAGCCGAGCGCACCCGGTAGATCCAAAGCGCCTTGCGCAGTGGCGCGCGAGCCGCTAGCGCCGCTCGCCACGGATATCCGGTCGATGCGAAGCAGCCGGGCGTCGGGTCGAAGGCAAGGCGAACCGGTCAACTGGCCTGGTTCAGCGTCTGGGCGCGGTCGGCGAAGCTTCGATTACGCTCTTCGCGCTCCACCCATAGCACGGTCTCCGCGGCCAGCATGGACGCGGCGAAGAGCTCGCCCTGGCCGGCCTCGAAGCCTGCTTGGCGTGCGTGCGTCAGGTCGGCCAGCGTACGTACCCCCACCGCACACGCCGTCATGCCCTGCTTGCGTGCGTTGACCACGGCGGCCGCGAGGCTCTGGTGCTCGGGTGCTGAGTGCGCTGCGGTGGCGTCGGGCCAGCTCAGTTTCACTTCGCAGAAGTGCTCGTGGGCCGGGTTGTCGAGCGCCAGCGTGGTGGCGGGGTGGTCGAGAGCCAGCGCATAGCCGCGCAGCTTCAGACGCGCCAGATTGTCGGCGAAGTTCGGCGAGGCGGCATGCCGGCCCGCATCGATCTCGAGCACCAGGTCCGCCGCTGCGACTCCGAGCGTACGCACATAGGCGTCGAGCGCATTCGCGTCGCCGCACTCGGACAGCACCTCGTAACCGAGATTGACGGACACTTTGGCATCCAGGCTCTTGGCGCGCAGCGAACGCACCAACGCGGCGGCGTCGCGCAGCACGGTTGCGGTCATCACGCGCTGGGCGCCGAGTTGCGCCATCGCGTGGCCGAATCCGGCGGCGGGCACCTCGCCGTAGCGTGCATGCGAGACGTAGGAGATGGCTTCGCAGGCCACCGGCCGGCCGGATTGCAGGTTGATCTTGGGCTCGAAGCGCGCGCGTACGCGTCCGCTTCGCAGGCACTCGTTCAGCTCGTCCCTGCTCAGGGACGGCGCCTTGGTCGCAGTGGCGGCAGGCTGTCCGAGCCCGCGCAGCAGCGTGCCCGCCTGCTCCGCGCTGAGGGGTTTTCGCATGACGGCAAGGACAGGTAAGCCGCATTGGGCCGCGCGGCTGCGTAAGCCTTCGGCTTCAGGCTGCCGGCGTTGCGTCAGGAGCAGGGCCGTTGCGAGCGTTTGCTCGACAGCCAGGTCGCGCAGGACATAGAGGCAGTCCTCGCCCAGTCGGTCCGGGTCAGCGACGAGCAGCCAGTGCGGCCACTGGCGAACGGCCAACAGATGGCGTGCGCCTTCGAGATTGGCCGCTTCGGCTACACGCTGTGCGCCGGCGGCACGCATGAGCCGACAGAGCGAGCGCCGCTCGAATTTGCTGGATTCGATGACCAGGACGGCAACGCTATCGGCAGTCGGTTGAGACGTTCTCTTCGCGGACATGAAGCGTTTCGTGACAAATTGCCTCCTGGTCAGGCTGGGTGTCGGCTCTGGCGGCCTGTCGTGCGAGACTGAAACGCGTGCAGTGCGCGCGGGCAATTCGCGGCGGCACGCACCTGCCTGTCGGCACGTTGACGAAGCCTGTTACGGCGCGACAAGGCGATCGCTTGAATGCAAGGCTGCTAACATTTCCGGTGCAAGCGAGGCGTTCGTCGGAGGAGTGACCATGCAGCGTATCGTTGCAGTCGAAGGCGATATCACCATCCAGCCGGTGGATGCGATCGTCAACGCAGCCAATGCGAGCCTGCTCGGCGGCGGAGGGGTCGACGGCGCGATTCACCGCGCGGCCGGTCCGGAGCTGCGCGCGTTTTGCGCAAGCTTAAGCGGTTGCGCCACCGGAGCGGCCAAGATCACGCCGGGCTTTCGTCTCGGCGCGAAATGGATCATCCACACCATCGGCCCGGTATGGCAGGGCGGCGATTTTGACGAGGAGCGCTTGCTCGCGGGCTGCTATCGGGAGAGCCTAGCGCTCGCCGCCGCGCACGGTGTACGCAGGATCGCCTTTCCCCAAATATCCACCGGCGCCTATGGATTTCCCGTCGAGCGGGCGTGCACCATCGCGGCCCGGACGATTGCCGCCGAGCTCGATCGGATCGATTCGATCGAGCAGGTGCGTTGCGTGAGTTATGGCGCGAGCGCGCACCAGCGCATGCTGGCCGCGCTCGCGGCACAGGCGTAGAACGCAGGCAGCGCGACCCGCGAGCAGGCAGAATTCTTTTGTTCTCCCCTCCTGCCAAGGAGGGGCGGGACACGACTGCGTCGTGGACGGGGTGGTATCTCGGCAGCCAAGCCCCACCACCCCGTCGGCTGCGCCGCCACCCCTCCTCGACGAGGAGGGGAACACCACACCCTCGTCTCTGACGGTCGAGCAGCCGATCAGGGGTTTCGTGAATTGCGTCTGTCCCGCTCAGACTTCCTTGTTTAGCGCTGCGATCACGGCGGCGGTGACGACGGCCGTATCGGCTTCCCCGCCCAGATCCGGCGTGAAGATCTTGCGCGTCGTGACCGCTTCGATGGCGCGCATGAGCCTGCGGCCGGCACTCTGTTCTCCGAGGTGCTCGAGCATCATCGCCGCGGTCCAGAAGGTCGCGATTGGATTGGCGATACCCTTGCCGGTGATGTCGAATGCCGAGCCGTGGATCGGCTCGAACATCGACGGGAAGCGGCGCTCGGGTTGAGGTTGGCGGTGGGCGCGATGCCGAGACTCCCGGACAGCGCGGCGGCGAGATCCGACAGGATATCCGCGTGCAGGTTGGTCGCCACCACGACATCGATGCTGCCCGGGCGCGACACCATGCGCGTGGTCATCGCATCGACCAGCTCGCGATCCCAGGCGACATCGGGATAATCGCGCGCCACCTCGAAGAATATTTCGTCCCACATCACCATGCCGTGGCGCTGTGCATTGGACTTGGTGACCAGCGTCAGGTGCTTGCGCGCTCGGCCGCGCGCGAGCTCGAAAGCGAAACGGTGAATACGCGTCACGCCGGCGCGGGTGAATACGGAGACCTCGGTTGCAACTTCCTCCGGCAGCCCGCGGTGCGCGCGCCCGCCGCTTCCGGAATATTCGCCTTCTGAATTCTCGCGCACGATGACCCAGTCCAGATCGGCAGGATCGCGCAGCTTGAGCGGGCTTTGCACGCCGGGCAGCACCCGCGCTGGCCGCACGTTGGCATACTGGTCGAAGCCCTGGCAGATGGGCAGCCGCAATCCCCACAGCGATACGTGATCGGGTACCTTGGGCGAGCCCACCGCGCCGAAGAAGATCGCATCGAAACCCTGCAATCGTTGCAATCCGCCGTCTGGAATGTAGGCGCCCCGGGCGAGATAGCGCTCGCTGTCCCAGTCGAAATCCGTGACGGCAAGCCGAAAGTCTTCCAGCTCGGCCAGTGCTGCCAGCACTTTCAACCCCGCGGGGATGACTTCCTTGCCGATGCCGTCGCCGGGGATCGCCGCCAACCGATATTCGCGCATTGCCCTTACCTCTTGCCGTGTGAACGGCAAAGTCTAGACGAATTCGGTACATAGCCCTAACCAGCAAGGCCCGCTCGAAGCCGCTCAACCTCAGGAGGCAGGCTGCCGATATTGCCGGGGACGATCCGCACGCGGGCAGGGATGGCCCCGGTCACGTTCGCGGTCAGCGGCCCGGTACAACCCGGGTCGCGCGCTGGAGAGCAGCAATGGAACTACTACATACGCGCCGCCTTGGTCACGGCGCGCGCGAGCAGCACCGCCGCAGCGGATCGCATGTTGCGCCGCAGCGTGAGTGCGTTGTGGCCGCTGGGGACTGATCATGCGCTTTCGCAGCTCCATAGCCTTGCCGCTGATCGGCCTGCTCGTGCTCGTGTCCTCGGGCAGCGCCATCGTCAGCCACTTCGTCAACATGCGCGCCCTCGAAAGCAGCTTGCATGAGTCGGAGCGCGACAAGCTCGACCATATCGGCTACATCGTCGAGACCGCGATTCGGGCCGAGGCGCCGCGGCTGAGCGCGCTCGCCCGCTCGCTGCAGGACCATGCCGAGCTGAAACAGCATCTCGCCCTGCAAGACGAGGACGCGGCAGCGTTTCGCTCGGTCCTGGACCGGATTTACCTCGATACGCGAGTCGATGTGCTTGCGGTCTCGGACCGAGGGCAGTACATCGCGTATCGCGCACACGACCCGGGCAGGTACGGCGACCGCGTACAACTCCCCAGCCTCGCCAAGGCTCTGGCCGGCGAAGACGTCATCGAGACCCGCGAGGTGGCCTCGGGCATGGCCGTCCGCGCTGTAGCGCCGTTGTCGCTCGAGGGGCGGACGATCGGTGCGATCATCGTCGGCACGCTGCTGAACGACGCCTATGCGCGGCGCCTCGCGCGCCAGGTGAAGGCCGAGATCTCGTTCGCCTCGGCGCAGGGTGTATGGGCGAGTTCGCGCCCTGGCAGCCAGAAGCTCGATGCCGAGGTGCGCCAGGTCATCGAGAGCAGCGCAAGCCGCGAAAGGCCGCTGTTCCAGACCGACGCCAAGACGCACAAGGCGCGCTTGTTCCTGCCGCTGGCGGTTGCCGAGGAACCGCTCGTGATGGTGATCGAGACGGACACCTTGCATTTGGCCGACCTGATGGAGCAGGCCCGAGACTATCAGATTGCGCTCTCGGCGTTGCTGCTCGGCGCCGCAATCGTGCTCGGGACGCTGCTGACCTTCCGCATCGTGCGCCCGCTGGTCGAATTGAAGCGCCGGGCGGTGAAGCTCGCAAACGACATCACCGGGCAGGCGATCGACAGCAGGGAAGGCAGCGAGATCGACTCGCTGGTCGCGGTGATCGATCGGACCACGGCTGCGCTGTCGGCAGCGAACCGGGAAGTGCTCGAGCGCGAACACGAAGTACGGCTCGTGACCGACTCGCTGCCGCTCGCGGTGGCCTATGTCGACAGCGACCTTCGCTATCGCTACGTCAACCGGCGCTTCGCCGAGTGGTGCGAGCGACCGGTCGAAGCGGTGGTCGGCCGCTCGGTGCCCGAAGTGATCGGCGCCACGCTCTACGAATCGGTGCGCACGCAGATCCACGCGGCGCTGCAAGGCGAAATCGTCTCGTACGAGTGCCAGTACACCGGCAAAGATGGCCGAGCGGTGTGTTACTACTCGCGCCTGGTGCCCCACCGCGGCGACGGCGGCGCGGTGCTCGGCTACTACGCCCTGCTCGAGGACATCACCGAGCGCAAGGCCGCCGAGTCGCAGGCCGAGCGCGCGCGCGTGTTCATGAGCGCAATCATCGACGCGGTTCCGAGCCCGGTGTTCGTGAAGGACGAGCAGCACACGTACATCGCGCTCAACGACGCCATGTGCGAGTTCATCGGCAAGCCGCGCGAGCAGCTGCTCGGCAAGAGCGATTACGACGTATTTCCCGAGCATGAGGCCGACGTCTTCTGGGCGAAGGACCAGGAAGTGTTCGACTGCGCCATGCCGAACGAGAACGAGGAATCGTTCACCGACGCCGCCGGCGTGCCGCACTGGATACTCACCCGCAAGCGCGGGTACGCGCTGCCCGGGGGCAAGCGCATGCTGGTTGGCATCATCACCGACTTGACCGAGCGCCGCGGGGTGGAAATGGCGCTGCGCGAAAGCGAAGCCCAGGCAAACCGTCTCGCCCTGGTCGCAAGCCGCACCCAGAACGCGGTCATCATCTCCGACGCCTCGGGTCGCATCGAGTGGGTGAACGAAGGCTTCACCCGGCTCACGGGCTACAAGCTGCACGAAGTGGTGGGCCGCGTGCCGGGCCACATCCTGCAGAACGAGGAAACCGACGCGCAAACGGTCGCCCATATCGCTGCGTGCGTGGCCAAAGGCGAGCCGTTCCAGGTCGAGATCGTCAATCAGGCGAAGGACGGGCGCCGCTACTGGCTCGCCATCGACGCCCAGCCGATCCGCGACAAGGATGGCAAGCTCACCAACTTCATCGCGATCGAATCCGACATCACCGAGCGCAAGCACGCCGAGGAGGAGCTGCGCCAGGCGAAGGTCGTGGCGGAAGCCGCGAGCCGGGCAAAATCCGAATTCGTCGCCAACATGAGCCACGAGATCCGCACGCCGATGAACGGGGTGCTCGGCATGACCGAGCTGCTGCTCGACAGCGACCTGAGCGAGCGCCAGCGCCGCTTCGCCCAGACCATCCGCAATTCCGGCGAGGCCCTGCTCAACATCATCAACGACATCCTCGACTTCTCCAAGATCGAGGCCGGCCGCATGGAGCTCGACTGCAGCCCCTTCGACCTGCGCTCTGTGGTGGAGGAGACGGCCGAGCTGCTCGCCGCGCGTGCGCACTCCAAGGGCGTCGAGCTCGCCTGCAACATCGCTTCCGACGTTCCGGTCGGCGTCGAAGGCGACGCCGGCAGGCTGCGCCAGGTGCTGACCAACCTGATCGGCAACGCCGTCAAGTTCACCGAGACGGGCGAGGTGGTGGTCGCGGTGAAGCGCGTCGATCCTCCCGGCGCGGACCCCGAGCTGTGCACGCTCGAGCTCTCCGTCATCGATACCGGCATCGGCATGAGCGAGGAGGCGAGGACGCGGCTGTTCCAGCCGTTCTCGCAGGCCGATGGCACCACCACGCGCCGCTACGGCGGCACCGGATTGGGCCTTGCCATCAGCCGCCAATTGGTCGAGCTGATGGGCGGTCAGATCGCCCTGGAAAGCGAGCTGGGCAAGGGCTCGCGATTCTGGTTCCAGCTCAGGCTGCGCATCAGTGCGGCGTTGCCCGAAGACATGGCGGCGAGCGAATCGCTGCGCGGCCTGCAGGTGCTGATCGTCGAAGACAATCCGACCAACGCCGCCATCTTGCAGCACTACACGCAGGCCTGGGGCATGAAGCCCACGTGCGTCGACCGCGCGGAGAAGGCGTTGGCGCATCTGCAGAGCGCAGACGTCGACCTCGTCCTGATTGACTGGAAGCTTCCGGGCATGTCGGGCCCCGAGCTCGCACGGCACCTGCGCGAGAAGCTCCTGGCGACGCAGCCGCTCGTGTTGCTCACCTCGATGACGGCGAACGATGTGTCGAACACTGCGCGCAGCTGCGGATTCAACGCCTATCTGAGCAAGCCCGTGCGTCGCGACGAGTTGCTGCGCTGTCTGGC
This sequence comes from Betaproteobacteria bacterium, assembly GCA_009377585.1. NCBI lineage: Bacteria > Pseudomonadati > Pseudomonadota > Betaproteobacteria > Betaproteobacteria bacterium. Next base: position 47,966 of record WHTS01000031.1, on the reverse strand, counting down.
ACGCGTCCTGGGCGAAGTCGAAGAGCGCAGCTCGGATGGCATCGTGCTCATGCAACGCTTCGATGCGCGTGTACTGCTGGTCGAGGACAACACCGTCAACGCCGAGATCTGCACGGCGATGCTCGCTTCCCTCGGTTGCACCGTGGACGCGGCCGTGAACGGCGCCGAAGCGGTCGAGATGTCGGCCGCGCGCCGCTACGACCTGGTGCTGATGGATTGCCAGATGCCGGTGATGGACGGCTTCGAAGCCACGCGCACCATTCGCGTCCGCGAGCAGGTGAGCCCGACTGCGCACCGCATTCCCATCATCGCATTGACGGCCAATGCCATGCAGGGCGATCGCGATCGCTGCCTTGCCGCCGGCATGGACGACTACCTGGCGAAACCGTTCAAGCGCCAGCAGCTCGAAGCCGTGCTCGCCCAGTACGCGCATGGGCGCATGCCCGCGCGCGCGGGCGCCGCCGCGCCGGCCAAAGCGAGTGCGCCGGCCAAAGCGAGTGCGCCGGCCAAAGCGAGTGCGCCGGCGCAGGGCTTACGCCTCGCCTATGCCCGCCCGGGTGCCTCCACCGAGCACGATGGCGCAGTCCTCGCGCCGGCGAGCGTGCCTGCCCGGGAAAAGAACGAGGCCATGGAGGCGATCGTGCTCGACCGCGCCGCCCTGGCGGGTATCCGCGCGCTCGAGCGCCCTGGTTCGGGCGATCTGCTGCGCCGGGTGATCGACCGCTATTCCGAGGATGCGCCACGGCTGGTCGCGAGCATGCGCACCGCCGCGTCGAGCGAGGACGCACACGGACTGCAGGTTGCCGCTCATACGCTCAAGTCGGCCAGCGCCAATCTCGGCGCGCTCGCCCTGGCGGGCCTGTGCAAGGACCTGGAGATGACCGGCCGCAGCGGCGTTACGGCCGGCGCGACCGAAGTGTTGTCGAAGCTCGAACGCGAGCTCGAGCGAGTCGCTCAAGCGCTGCAAGCCGAGCTGGCGCAGCAGGCGGCGGGCTGAACGTGCGGGCGACTGCGATCAAGCTCGGGGTCGAAGCGGCCGTAATAGGTACGCCATGAAGCAACGCACCGAGAGCTCTCCGCCGCTGGCGCTCGTCATCGACGACGACTACACGGTACGCCTGCTGGTGCGCCAGACGCTGGAGAACGCCGGCATCGACGTGGCCGAGGCCGAGGACGGCAGCCGCGGCCTGCACGAGCTCGTTCGGGTCGACCCGGACATCGTGCTGCTGGACGTGATGATGCCGGGAAAGAACGGCTTCGAGGTCTGTGCCGAGGCGCGCGCGATCCCCGCACGCAGCCGTACACCGATTCTCATGATGACCGGCCTGGACGATTCCGAATCGGTCAATCGCGCCTACGAGGCCGGCGCCACCGACTTCATCACCAAGCCGATCACCTGGCCGATCCTGGCCCATCGCTGCCGCTACATGTTGCGTTCGAGCCAGGCGCTCGATCGCCTCGCCCGCAGCGAAGCGCGCCTGGCCGATGCCCAGCGTCTTGCCCGGCTCGGCCATTGGGACTGGAATCTCGCCAGCAACGAGGTCTATCGGTCGCCGGAAGCCTTGCGCATTCTCGGCTACCCCGACGCGTTGGCGCCCATGGATTACGCAGCCTTTGCGGCGCTCGTTCATCCGGGCGACCGCGGCGAGCTGGACGCGGCCGTGCGGCGCGCGCTGGAGCTGGCGCAACCGTACAGCCTGGAGTGCCGCATCGTGCGCGCCGACGGCGCCGAACGCGTGCTGCACGAACAGGCGGTGGTCGAGTGCGACGGCGCGAAACGCCCGATTCGCATTCACGGCACGACGCAGGACATCACGGAGCGCAAGCAGGCGGAGCAGCGCATCCGCCGCCTCGCGCTCTACGATACGCTCACGGAGCTGCCGAACCGGCAGTTCTTCAAGGAGCAGCTCGGCCATTCGCTGGCGCACGCCCAGCGGCTCGGGCAGAAGGTCGCGGTGCTGGTGCTCGACCTCGATCGCTTCAAGCGCATCAACGAAACGCTCGGACACAATGTCGGCGACCAGCTGTTGACCGCGGTCGGTGCCCGGCTCACGCAATCGCTGCGCTCGGCCGACTACGTGACGCGCACCGACGCTTCACCCTTGGCCGGGAATCTCGCGCGCCTGGGCGGCGATGAATTCACCATCCAGGTGACCGGGCTCGCGCAAGCCTCGGACGTGGCGAAGGTTGCGCGGCGCATCCTGAGCGCGCTGTCGCACCCGTTCAGCCTCGGCAGCCAGGAAGTGGTCGTTACCGCCAGTGCCGGCATCGCGGTCTACCCGGACGACGGCGACGACGTCGATACGGTGCTGAAGAACGCCGACAGCGCGATGTACCACGCCAAGGATCAGGGCAAGGACAACTACCAGTTCTTCTCGCCGTCGATGAACGCGTCATCGCTCACCAAGCTCACGCTGGAGAACCAGCTGCGCAAGGCGATCGAGCGCGGTGAGCTGCTGCTGCACTATCAGCCCAAGGTCGATGCGGTTTCGTGGCGCATCGCCGGCGTGGAGGCACTGATCCGCTGGCAGCATCCCGAGCTCGGCATGATCGCACCGGGGGAGTTCATTCCGCTGGCCGAGGAGACGGGACTGATCGTGCCGATCGGCGATTGGGTGCTGGGCGAGGCGGCACGGCAGGCGGCCGCCTGGCGCGCGGCGGGGCTGCCGCCCATCAGCATCGCGGTCAACATGGCGAGCCCCAGCTTCGCCCAGCCGGACTTCGTGCCGAAGGTCGCGGCGGTGCTCGCGCAGGCGAAGCTCGAGCCGGGAGCGATCGAGATCGAGCTTACCGAAAGCGTGCTCATGCAAGATGTCGAGGCAGCACGCCAGACGCTGCACGCGCTCAAGGCGCACGGCGTCGGCTTGTCGGTCGACGACTTCGGCACCGGCTATTCTTCGCTCGCCTATCTCAAGCGCTTTCCCATCGATACGCTCAAGATCGATCGCTCGTTCGTGCGCGACGTGATCCGCAACGCCGAGGATGCATCGATCACGGGCGCCATCATCGCGCTCGGCAAGAGCCTGGGGCTCGCGGTGGTGGCCGAAGGGGTCGAAACCGAAGCGCAGGCCGCGTTCCTGCGCGAGCGCGGTTGCACTCTCATGCAGGGCTATCTCTTCAGCCGGCCGGTTTGCGCCGACGACATCACCGCGATGCTGCGGGCTCCGGCGCAAATTCCGCTGCACGCTGCCGCCTGATACTCGTTGCGGTTGGCGCGACCGACTTCATTCGCGCGGGTGCTTATCCTGCCTGCCTGGCTCGCCCCCGCGGACTCGCATCCGGCATCTACGCAATTCCGTGACTTTGGCATGCGCGAAAGACGATGGCCGCATTGCATCGTCCGTCGTCGGCTAGAATGTCCATCGACATGGACAGGCGGAATTTCGCACGGCTGAGGCTGCGCATGGCAGGGCGAGTGTGCGGATACTGGTAGCCGAGGACGATGCCATGCTGGCCGATGCGGTCGCACGGGCGTTGTCTCAATCGGCGCATGCGGTCGACACCGCGCGCAGCGGCGAGGATGCCGACCGGGCGCTTGGTGCGATCCAGTACGACCTCGTGCTGCTCGACCTCGGACTGCCTGGCCTCGACGGCTACGAGGTACTGAAACGCCTGCGTGCCCGCCGCAGCCGCGTGCCCGTGCTGATTCTCACCGTGCGCGACGCCGTGACCGACCGGATCACGGGTCTCGATCTGGGCGCGGACGATTACCTGACCAAACCCTTCCACCTGGCTGAGCTGGAGGCGCGGGTGCGCGCGCTCATCCGGCGCGCCAATGCCGGCACCAGCTCCGAACTCGTCCACGGGCGGCTGCGGCTCGACATGGCGGGCCGGCGCCTGTATTGCGATTCGATCCCGCTCGAAGTATCCGCGCGCGAGCTTGCGGTGGTCGAGCTGCTGTTGCTGCGAGAGGGCCGGGTCGTCACCAAGCAGCAGATCGTGGATCACCTCTACGGCTGGGAAGACGCCTCGACCAGCAACGCGGTCGAAGTGTTCATCTATCGGCTGCGCAGGAAGCTCGAGAAGTCGGACGTGGATATTCGCACCGTGCGCGGCATGGGCTACATGATCGAAAAGTCCCATGCCGGCTAGCCGAACTTGGGCTAAACAGCGGATGCTGCGAAACCAGCTGCTCGTCTGGCTGCTCGTGCCGCTCGCGCTGCTGCTGAGCGCGGATGCGTACATCAGCTACCGTGTCGCGCTCGGATTCTCGCGCGAGGCCTACGATCGCTCGCTGATCGAGGTGGCGCACGAGATCGCGCTGCACGTGCATGTCGATCGCGGCAAGCTCGAGCTGGAACTGCCCGATGCCGCCCGCCGGGTGCTGCTGAACGATCCGAGCGATCGCATCTATTTCAGCATCATCGCGGAAGGCGGGGTGCCCATCGCGGGCGATGCGCTGCCGGGGCCGAACGGAATCATTGCCAAGGGGCCGCGCGCCGAGGTGCTGTACGACGCCTCCATGCAGGGCGAGCCGGTGCGAGCGGTGCAGATGCGCATCGACGCCAATGCCGACAACGCACGCCCCGCCGCGCTGGTGCGGGTGGCGGAAACGGAAGGCAAGCGCAAGGAGCTCACGCGCGAGATCCTGCTCTCGGTCATCATCCCGCAGGTGCTGCTCATCCTCATCGCCGGTTCGATCGTCTGGGTCGGCGTCAGTCACGGACTCTCGCCGCTCATGCGTCTGCAGCGCGCGGTGGCCTCCCGCTCGCCGCACGATCACAGTCCGGTCGCGGTATCCGAGGTGCCCGGCGAGGTGCGTCCGCTGCTCAACTCGATCAACGACCTGCTGCAGCGCCTGGACGGGGCGTTGACGCTGCAGAGCCGGTTCGTCGCCGATGCCGCGCATCAATTGAAAACGCCGGTCGCTGCGCTGCAGGCGCAGATCGAGCTGGCGTTGCGCAACGACGACCCGGCGCAGTTGCGCGCATCGACCCGGATTCTGCAGGCCGGGCTCGAGCGGCTCTCGCGCCTGGTTTCCCAGCTGCTGTCGCTCGCTCGCAACGAGCCCGAGGGCGCCGCGTTGGTGCGCCTCGAGATGCTCGACCTGAACGCGGTAACTCTGGAAGTCGCGAGCCGCTGGGTGCCGGAAGCTCTGAAGCGCTCGATCGATCTGGGTTTCGAAGGCGCTGGCTCGCCGGTGATGATCGAGGGCGACGCCGGGCGCCTGCGCGAGCTGTTCGACAACCTGCTCGACAATGCCATCCGCTACTGCGAGGCGCACGGGCGCGTGACGGTTCACGTCGGCGCCGAACCTGGCCCGTTCATGTCGGTGAATGACGACGGACCCTCGATTCCGCCGCAGGAGCGCCAGCGCGTGTTCGAGCGCTTCCACCGGCTCCTCGGCACTTCGCGCGACGGCAGCGGCCTGGGGCTCGCCATCGCGCAGGAGATCGCTCGCATTCACGGCGCGGAAATCACGCTGGCCGACGATCCCGACGGCGTCGGCAATACGTTTCGGGTGATCTTTCCACAGGCAGGTCAAGGGAAGCTCTGATCAGGATCGTCGTCGTCACCCCCGCGCAGGCGAGCGTCCAGAAAGTCTTGATTGTGTGGATTCCCGCTTCCGCGTCGTTTGCGCGGGAATGACTTCATCAGATCATCGCAGGTCGGCAACTGCGCGCTCTATGTAAGGCTGTGTTCATGTAAACGATCGGTAAAAGTCATCTTGTAGACAGCGTCAGTTCATCAGCCGGTCATAGTCTCGTGCCTTTCGGTCCGCACTTTCGTGTGCGGAGGTCACGGGAGAACCGGAATGGAACTGCTCACGACGTCCTTCTTCTGGGTGACGCTCGCCCAGATCATGATGATCAACATCCTGCTGAGCGGTGACAACGCCGTTGTCATTGCGCTCGCGAGCCGGTCGCTGCCGCCCAGACAGCAGAAGCAGGCGATTTTGTTCGGCAGCTTCGGCGCCATCCTGCTGCGGGTGATCCTCACCTTCTTCGCCGTGTTCCTGCTCGAGCTGCCGTTTCTCAAGGTGATCGGCGCGCTGCTGCTGATATGGATCGGAATCAAGATGCTTCTTCCCCAGAACGAGGGGACGGATCTCGATGCGCATTCGAGCCTGTGGGCGGCCGTGAAGACCATCATCATCGCCGACTTCGTAATGAGCCTCGACAACGTGCTCGGGGTCGCGGCCGCGGCCAAGGGCAACGTGCCGCTGCTGGTGATCGGGCTGGTGATCAGCATTCCGCTCATCATTTACGGCAGCACGCTGGTGCTGAAGCTCATGAACCGCTTCAGCTTCATCGTCACCGTGGGCGGCGGACTGCTGGGCTGGGTTGCGGGCGAGATGCTGGTGAGCGATCCGGCGATCAGCCTGTGGGTCGATACCCAGCTGCCGTGGGCGCACACCGGCGGACCGGTGCTGGCCACGCTTGCGGTCGTCGGCACCGGCAAGTGGTTCAGCTGGAAAGAGTCCGCTCAGGAGGAGCGCGTGAGCGAAGAAGCGAACGTTCAGCTCGCTCCGGCACCGGCGTTTGCGGTCGAATCGGTCGATACCCCTGCGCCAGCGCCGGTCGCGTTCGCTGCCGGCGAGGCGAGACAATCCGCGCCCGCGCCGATGGCTCGCGTTGCGTTCGACGGCCGGGACGACGCAGCGCCAGTCGGCTACCGCTGGGTTTCGAGCCCGTGGCATACGGGCCGCGACGGCAAACGCGACTACGCCGCCACGCACGGCATGCGCTCGTTTCGCACACTTGCGCCGATGAGCGGGCGCGTGCGCCCGCCGCGGCATCGCTGAACCGCTTCGATTCGAATTATCGATGCCCGCGTATGCGGGTACGCCCTCTCGAGTAGGCTGCTGTTTGGAACAGCACGTCCGCGTTATTCTCGTGCGCCGGGACCACCCCGTCCGTGACCTGCGGTCACGTCCCGCCCCTCCTTCGCAGGAGGGGAATGAAAAACACCCCCCTCCTGATGAGGGCCGGTAGCGCGTAGCGCCGGGTGGTGTGTTTCCCCTTCTCTCTCAAGAAACCCAACCAGGTTTCTTAGCCGCGCCTGCCCGCCTGCGGGCTAATACTGCTCACGAGGAGGGGTGTCACGAAGTGACGAGGTGGTTTGCGCTCCTACAGCGTCTTCATATACTCGACCAGCGCGTCCTTGTCGGCAGCGGGCAGCGTGACGCCGTATTCGTGACCCTGATTGCCGCCGCCCTTGGCGGCCACGTCGTGGCGCGTGCCGACGCGCTTGGCTTCCGCGGAATCGAACTCGAATCCCATGCGCTTCTGATCGTATACGTCGTAGCCGCGCCAGAATTCGCTCGGCCGGCGCGCGACCGGCTCGAGCAGATCCCGCAGCGTCGGCACCGAGCCGTTGTGCAGGTAAGGCGCACGCAGCCAGATGCCATCGAGGAACGGCACGATGTAGCCGTCGAGCGTCTCCTCCACCAGGCCCTTGCGCTCGATCCCCATCTCGCGCACGACCCGGTTGGCATCGATCGCCGCCTGCTTGTTCCAGGATTGCAGGCGATTGCGGTCGGTGCCCACCTCGGCAACCGGCATGCGCGTGCCGGTGCGCTCGCTCGCATGGCAGCGTGCGCATTGCGCGTCGAACACCGCCTTGCCCGCTTCGGCCTTGGCCATGTCGATGGCGAACGGATACTTGGGTGCGGGTTTGTTCGAAAGATAGTCGTGCATCCACTTCACTTCGGCGAGAAAGCGCTCCTTGTCGTGCGGCTCGGCGCCGAGCAAACCGAGGGCCGAGTCGATGATGACCGAATACGCGTCGTGACTGTCGCCGGCGAGATTGAGGAACATGCCTTTTTCCGGCTTGTACTTCTTGAGGTTCCAGACCGAGGGCATGTCGGTGGGACCGAAGGTATCGTCCATCGGCGCCTCGATCATGAAATACTTGGTGAGGTTCATCGCGTCGTCGCGCCCGCGACCCCAGTCGGGGAAATCCTTGCGGTAGAGCCAGGCGAACTGCGCCTCGCGCTCGAGCAGGCGCTTGCGCGTGATCGGGATGATGGCGAAACGGTAGGCGAGCCGATCGATCCAGTCGAGATCGGTCACCAGCTCGATCTCGCGCATCAGGACGTCGGCATTGAAGCGTGGGTCTTTCGCGACGTTGACCAGCAGCCGGAAGAAAGCCGCCACGTCGAGCGTGTGCGCGGGGCCTGTCTCCACGAACGTGGGCGTCTCGTCGGGCTTGGAGCGGTACGAGGCGGTATGGCACACGGCGCAGGTGTTGGCGACGCGCGGGAAGCCGATCGTCTTCTTGGTGAAGCCGATCGGCAGCTCCTGGCCTTGCTCCCACGGCGCGCCGAGCGAGGCGTAGCCGCCCGGGCCGGGAAACTTGTCCGGAAAGACGCGTGGAATGACATAGAAGATCCAGTACGGAATGCCTGCGTCCCATTCGGCACCGATCGAACCGTACTTGAAGCGCATTTCCGGCGTCGAGGTCACCCAGTCGGGTTGCGGCTCCTCGCGGAAGAATCGATACCAGCCGACGTAGGCCAGCACGCCGACCAGGAGCACCAGTACGGCGAGCGCCGTGGCGAGCACCCTCAGGTGCCTCTTGCTGCTGTGTGCGTGAGCCATCGGCATCTCCCTCAGAATGTCTTCAGGTACTCCACCAGCGCGTCCTTGTCCGCGTCGCTCAAGGTCGTGCCGTAATCCGCGCCCTCGTGGCCCTTGTTCGAGTTGCCCGGCACGCGGGTGTCGAACAGAAAGTAGCGTTTGCCCTGATCGGCCTCGACGTCCCACGCGAAGCCCACATTGCGCGCGTCGATGAGGTCGTTGCCGCGATAGAAGGTTTGCGGGCGCCGCTCGGAAGGGTCCAGCAGATGACGCAATGTCGGCACCGAGCCGTTGTGCAGATAGGGCGCACGCAGCCAGAGCCCGTCGAGCGGCAGGTTGGCGTAGCCGTAAGTCTTGCGAAAATGCGCGAAACGGTGCGGATAGCCGGCGTACAGGGTCGCCTGGTTGACCGCCAGATCGTAGGTATAGGAATCGAGGCGGCCGCGATCGGTGCCGATGTCGGCGATCGGCGTGACCTTGCCGACGTGCTCGCCGCTGAAGTCCGAGCCGCTCATACCGTGGCAGTTCGCGCACAGCTTGCGATAGATCGGAGCGCCGCGCTCGGCCAGTGCCGCATCGATCGGCAATGGATAGCGCGGGGGCTTCAGATCGAGCAGCCACTGCTCGATGCGCCCGATCGCTTGCAGATCGATCGTGGGCGGCGTGGTGCCGGTGCCGAACGCCGCGCTCTTGTTGCGTTCCTCGACGCGGGTGTTGTTGCCGTCCCAGTGCAACTGCATACCGACCTTCTGGCGCTGATTCCAGATCGAGGGGAAGTCGGAGGCGCCGATCAGCTCCTTCTTCGGCAGCTGGTCCATCGGCCAGTTGAACAGGACCTTGGCCGAGTTGAAGGTGTCGACGCGCCCCGGTCCCCAATCGGGCTGATCGAAGACGAAGCCGAAGCGGCTGCGCAGCATGAGCGTGCGTTCGCGCATCAATGCGATCGCCACCGGGTAGACCAGGTAACGGTCGAGCAGGCTCAAGCCCCCGCTGATGCGATCGATCACGGGTATCAGGTACTCGCCGCTGAAGCGCTCGTCGGCGACGCAGTCGAAAATGAATTTCTCGAACCGATGCAGATCGAAGCGGTGCGCGGGCATCGCGGTGTAGATCTGCGGCGCGGCCTGGGCGTCGGTGCGCACCGTGGCTGCGTGGCATACGGCGCAGTTGAGGAATACCCGGTCGATGCCCATGTGGCGGCGCTTGCTCATGCCGACGGGCAGGTCCTTGTCGGGCTCGTAGATGAATCCGAGCGAGCCGTAGCCGGGGCCCGGCAGGTGGTGCGCACACACCTGCGGCATCGCCTGGAATATCCAGTACGGGAAACCGGATTCACGCTCGCCGCCGGTGGAACCGTACTTGAAGTGATCCTCGATGCCCTCGTAAATAATCGGGCGATCCTGCAGGAAGCGGTTGGCCAGGTAGATGAGCGCGATCCCGGGGATCAGGATCAGCAGCGCAGCCAGCAGGAAAAAGCGCCTGCGCCAGCGCCACGGGTTCGCGCCGTCGCCTCGGCTGCGCCGCACTGAAGGGTGGATCTGGCTCATCGCTGCTTTCCTCCCTGCCCGCGGGCGCCTCTCACTGCGCCCGCGCGCCGTGCGTTTCCGAACCGGGTTCGCGGCATTGAGGCAAGGCCTCGTAGCCGCGCTGCGGCGCGCGGTCTGTCGCCGTGACGGGCATCGCACGGATCGCGTAGTCGATCATGCTCTCGATGTCGGCGCGCGGGGCCGCACGCTCCCACGCGGGTACGAATACCGGCGGCGGCATGGGCGTCTTCGAGCGGCTCTCTGGCGGCAGCTGCCACATCGCCAGACGGTATCGAATTCGCGGCGCGCAGCGCGCGATGTTGCGCGTCACCGTCTCGATGCTGCCGTGCAGGAAACCGGGTGGCGATGCGGTTGGCATATCGTGGCATGCCGCGCAATGGGTATAGAAGGGACGCAACGATTCGGGGATTGCAGCCGGCACGGAACGCGCGGCCCCTTCGAGCACGGCGGGCGCCAATGCCGGCGCCGCCTGGTCGCAGCAGTCGAGCTCGAGTTTCATGCCCAGATGCGGGGCGAGCGCGCGCAGCAGCGCGCCGCGGCGCAACGCCGCCGAGACGAGCGCGTCGCTCGTGCCGGCGCGGGTTTCGTCGGCCAGCGCCGCAACGGCGCGGGCGAGCCGGCGAGCCGGTTCCTCGGCGCGATTCGCGGTGGCAACGAGCGTCGTCGGATTCTGGCCGGACCGGTCGCGCATCGCGTCGCGTTGCGGCGTGTGCTCGGAGCCAGGCAGGCGGCCCGTGCCCATATCGCCGCGCGCAAGCGCGCGCTCGAGTGCGTGCACATCGGCCTCGGCGAAAAACGTCCCCAGCGTATGCAGCAACGCATCCATGCCGCGCGCATCGGGCCGCCACCGATCCACCGGCGGGCGTGCCGACATGGGATCGAGCGCGGGCACCACTTCCTCGGCGCCCCACGGCGCGACGGGGCGTTCGGCCGCGAACTGCTGCGCCTGGCCGAAGAAGGGATCGCGATTGGGGATGTTCGGATCGGGTACGGCAAGGCCCTGGGGCCAAAGCGTTGCCCACGACGCGGCCAGCGGATCGAGCGCGGACTGCGGCGGCTGCGTGCGGTAGCGCGCTTGCGCGGCGCGCAGGCGGCGATCCAGAACGGCGAGCAGCAGCGCCTCGCGGCACGCGATCGGATCGGACGGCGCCTGCGCCGCGTCGCAGCCCCGGCGCCAGAGCGTTTGCGCGAGCGCCATGCGGTTGGCGCGCGCGACCGAATCATCGATCGCGTTCGGCACGTCCACGCCGCGCTTGACCGCCACACCGTGGAAGCTTTGCGCATGCGCCGAGAGTGCGCGCGCGACCGCCGGGTTGGCGTTGGTTTCGTCCCAGCCGGGACGCGAGAAGATCGGCGCCGCAGCGTGGTGACAGGCACTGCACACGGCCCTGCGCGCATACGCGACGCGCGGTACGGCGCCCGCTCGATAGTCGGTGACCACCTGGAATTCGAAGCGTCCCGCCTGCTCGTTGTAGCTGATGACCTCGATCACGCCTGCCTCGTCCTGGAAGCCGAGGAACAGGCGATCCTTCAGCAGCAGTCGCGGGCTGCCGTCCGTGCGCGCTTCGCCCGTAATCGCAACCACCACGCGCGGGTGCCGGAAGTAATCTCCTGCCGAGGCGTTGCGCTGCAGCGACCGTCCCAGCGGGATGAGCACGGCAGCGAGCCCCGGGCGTCCGAGCGTGTCGGTGCCGGCATGGTGCTCGAGGGCTGCCAGCAGAGCCTCAAAAGGGTAGGGGATGCGTTGCACGCTGTGCCCGTCGATGCTGCGGCTGGTCAGGTGATCGAACAGCGAGCGCCCCGCCGGCGGCAGATCGGCCGCCGCCTGCAGTGCGGCCGGTGGGCACGACAGCACTGCGGTGAGCATCGCTGCCGGCACACGGCGCATCATGCGCAACCGGCGTGCAGCGCCGTGAGCTTCCCCGGTGGAGGCGCCGGGCACCGACGCCCTTGCCGGTTGCTCTACGCTGACGGTTCGGAGGTGCCCCGCTTGCGGGGATCGACCGCAAAGCGAATCGGCGCAGCCGCCGACGCCTTTGCGGGTCATATACATTGATCGATAGCAGGCCGCTAACCGGTGGCGGCAGTGCGCTGCTGCGTCCCGGTCCAGCAGTCTTCCTTCACCGTGCCGGTCTTCTCGAAGCCGGGTCCGTCGCGCTCGGCGATTTGCTTGTTGTAGAGCACGAAGTTCAATGCGAAGGCGCGATCGATGTAGGCACGCCCGAGGTAGAAGCCGGGCCGCACCATGCGGATCTCGTCGCGGACCTTGAAGCCTTGCCGGCTGGCGAGCATGTCGGGCATGCGCCGATAGCCCGGTATGTCGTCGCTGAACGCGTAGTCGATGATGATCGATTCGCGCCGGCTGTCGAGCAGGCTCTGTCCGCAATACAGTTTCGCCGGAAACAGCAGCCACTGCTCCTTGCCGTCGACCGTGATCTTCGTGAGCGGATGGGCGGCGTCCTCTTCCACCAGGCCGATCTTCTTCAGCGCCGACAGATCCTCGATGCGGTTGCGCAGCACCCGCTCGTCGCGGAAGAACACCTTGCCTTTCCACAGCGTCTCGCCGATGAGGTCGGCCTTGGCGCCGCTTAAGTTCACCACGAACCCTTTCAGGCCGCCGCCGACGATCTCCGACAGGCGCAGCTTGCCGCTACCCCCGCGCGGGAAGAACAGCGTGCCGTCGAACGGACCGTCCGGGATGGGGCCCGCGGTCAGGCGCGCGTAGATCTGGTCGACCTGTTCCTGGTCGAGCAGCGCGATGTTGGTGGGCGTGATGCGCGCGAGATCCTCGGGCGTCAACGGGAACTCGTGCTCGACCTGGGCAAGATCGGGTTTCGATTCGTAGGCTGCGCCGTAGGAGGCGAACTTGATGTCGGGCGCGCTTTCCTCGCGCGAGCAGGCCGCGAGCACCAGCACGAGCAACAGCGCCACGGCCAGCGCAGCGGCGTGCAAGGCTTTGAGCTCGGTCGTCATGATCCGCCCCTCACAGCGTCGCCAGAAAGGCGATCAATGCGTTCTTGTCCGCCGCCGGCAAATCTTCGCCGAAGCGATGGCCGGCGTTTTCGATGTCGGCGGTGCACGAGCTGTACACCTCCTTCACCAGGTAGGGACGTTTTCTGAGGGCTTCGACCAGGTTGCCCGGCTTGTCGACGATCTCGCCGCCGATCGCCTGCAGATCGCTCAGCACCTGCTTGCCGCGATCGGGGCCGAAGCGGCTGGCGAGCCGCGGCTCCAACGCATCCGGGCTCACTTTCGCCTGCACCAGGTCGACCACGAACTGCTTGTGCTGGAAGTTGCCGAGCGCGCCCGCGGTCACGCCGCGCCCCTCGATCTCGGACGGGATGGTGATCTGGAAGCCGAGCAGCGTCTCGCGGCTGGTGCCGTCCCACAGCTGTGGACCGACTCGCAGCACCACGTCCTGGTTGAGCAGCGTGACCTTCGGGATACGCTTGTCGGGGTTGAGCAGCGCTTGCATCGAAGCCGTGTACAGCTTGTAGCGGCCTTCGACGCTCGGATCGTATTCGAAGCAGGCCGGCTGCTTGTCGGCCGCGAGCAGCTTGATGTTGCTCGCATCGACGTAGCGTGGACGCTGGCCGTAGAAGTCGTTCTCCTTGTTGAGCGGATTGCCGCACAGCTCGGGGCCGATCGCGTTGTTGTGCATGAAGGGCGCATGCGCCCAGGCGTTCAGCAGCGAGATGTTGCGATAGAAGGTGCGCCCGTCCGGACCACTGCTCCCGCGCACCTCGGCGATGTTCGGATCGGGTTTGCGCGCGCGCAGCGTCTCGGAGCCGTATTCGTGCCAGACGCGCCCCGCCATGTGGTTCGAGTGCAGCGCTCGGCAGCGGAAGGTGCCGACTTCGCTCGCGGGGGTCGAACGGTCGTTGCTCAGGAAATCCTCGCGCAGTCCCGTCTTCTCCGAGACCTTGCGGAAATCCAGACCCTCGGTCTGGCGGGCGATCGCCGCCGGCTGCGAGGAGTGGCAGCGGGCGCACTGCGCAGCAAAGACCTTCTCGCCGCGCGCCACCGCGCCCTTGCCGAATTCCTGCTCGAGGTCCGCCACCAGGTTCTCGGCCGTGTACAGCGTCTTCGGATCGGCCTTGCGCCGCTCGTGCTGCCGCGCCGCGTGCAGGTCGACGGCGTAGCCTTCGGAGGACATGAAGAAGTCGAGGATGTTGTGCAGCCGGTCCTCGATGGCTCGGAAGTTCGGGCAGTCGCGCCGGCATTGGCCGATGTTGAAGGGCGTCTGACCGAAGCCGCGCTGCTGCGGATCGAGCTGGCGCAGGTCGCTCAGGTGATTGACCCAGCACTGCTCCGAGCACGAGCCGATGTTGAAGTACACGCGCTGGATCGCTTCCAGCGCGCCGATCGAGTCCTCGCCGCCCTTGAGGATGTGGTGCACGGTCTCCTTCACTTCGCCGTGCGACCAGCACTTGCCCTTGCGCCCCGGCTCGCACCAGCACGCCGCGGTGTTCTTCTCGGCTCCGCAACTGTCGGTCTTGCGCCACTTGATGATCGACTCGTTTTCGAACACCGGTCGATGCGCCATGTTGATGAGCGCGTTGATGGTGCCGGGGTTGTTGACCTGGTCGGTCGGGATGGCGGAGGTGTCGGTGCTGCCCGGGCGAGCGTGCGCGAACATCTGCCATTCGAGCGTGTTCTTCGACATGCCGGAGACCATGATCTCCGAGACCCGACTGTACTGGTTGCCCACCAGGCCCTTGATGTTCTCCCACGTCGGATGGGCCGGGTCCTCGGGCGGATTGAGCGGGTCGAACGCGATGTGGCACGAACCGCACGCCGTGCCGATCAGGAACGGCGGCTCGATCGAGCCGTCTTGCAGGCGGCTTGCGGGCGCTTCAGCGCTTTGACTCTTTTCCCCGCTCTTGTCGGCCACCTTGGCGTTGTAGCCCTGCCAGGTCGACAAGCTGCCGTTCACCTTCACCCATGCGGCCTTGTCGAACTTCGGATTGGGAAACTTGCGGAAGCCCAGTGCACCGGTGGAGGTGCCGAACTTGAGATCGCACGCCGACTGGCGCTGATCGCCGTTTTTCGCGTGCACGTCGTTCGGATCGAGCGGCGCGTCCTTGAATTCGCACGCCGGATCGCGGTAACCGGGCTTGCCGACAAATTGCAGCAGCGTCTCGTCGCCCGGGCACCAGTCGAAGCCGTAGGTCTCCTCGGGCGATTTGGCCGGGCAGTTGGCCGAGCCGGGCGCGCAGCAGCCGGGATCGTTGATGAGGCCCCAGGCGGCGAAACGGTCGCTGCGCTCGTCGGAGCGCAAGACGCGAAACCAGTCGATCATGACGCCGACGCGCTGCTGGAATACGTAGGTGTGAAATCGGTCGTTGCCGGCGGTGGCCTTGTACCAGATCTCGCGACCGACTCTTGCGGACGGGCTCAAGCCCGCTTCGCCGAGCCGGAAACCGGCATCGTCGTACGATGACGATGACGATGACGATGACGATGCGGCGGCTGGTGCGGGCGGCTGGTCGGTGGCTGGCGCCGTCTCCTGGGTTGCTTCGGCGGCGGCCGCAATGGCCGCCCGTTTCGGATCCAGCACGTTGGAGAACGTGCCCCCGACCGCAGCGGCCACCGTCGATGCCAACGCGGCCGCGACCCACCAGCGCAGTTTCATGCCTTCCCCCGCGTGTCCCTACCTGTCTTGTCGAGCAGCCCGAAGCAGGCGACCGCAATCGAGTGCGGACGTGTCGGACCTTGTTTGAATGGGAATATACGCGCAATTCGCGCTCATGTTGCAAGCGCCGGGCAACGATTCGGGCCCGGCGTGACATGCTTCACGTGAAGCTGGGTGCCAAGCGCAACACCGCGGCGCCGACTTGCGCGGCGTACGGCGTCCGGCATGTGAACCGCGTATTGCGGTGCTACGCAGTTCCCGCCTCTTCAGTGGAATGACGTAAGCAGTCTCCGCCTCTCACGAGGCGAGGTGGCGCGAAGCGCCGGGGTGGAGTGTTTCCCCTCCTCTCATGAGGAGGGGTGCCGACGAAGGAGGCGGGGTGGTGTGGTTTTCGGTCGAGGACCACCCCGTCCGCGATATCGTCGCGTCCCGCCCCTCCTTGGTAAGGATGGGAACGGCTAAAGCGTGACCGTCTCGCCGCTTTCGAGCGCCCGAACCACGGCCTCGAACGTGCTCACGGTGGCGATCATTTCCTCCGTGGACAGCGGAAACGGCGCGCGGCCCTCGATCGCATCGGCGAAGGCCTCGAGCTCCGCTTTGAGCGCGTTGACCGGCTCGAACGTCAGCCGCTGCGGGCTTGCGTCGTGCCGGTGCAACAGCACTTCGTGCTCGCTGACCGACTCGGCCGAGGCCTTGTCGCCGAACACGTGCACGCGCCAGTACAGGGGTGAGGCGCGCACCGTCGAGAAAGCGCCGCTCACGCCGTTGGAGAACTCCACCATGAGCGATGCGACATCGCGCGGCACGGGCGGGGGCTTGTGCACGACGAGCTGACCGCGCACGCGCGCGAACGGGCCGACGAGGTTCAGGAACGCATCGAGAATGTGCAGGCCCGCGCCGGTCATTCCGCCGCCGGGCGATTCCAGCGGCGAATCGCGCCAGGTTCCGGCCGTGTTGTCGGAGTGCAGATTGCTGAAATGGCCTTCGATGTGCAGGATCTGACCCAGCTCGCCCGATGCGGTGATGCGTTTGAGCGCCTGCATCGACGGCCACAAGCGCCGGTTGTGTCCGACGCCGAGGACGCGGCCGGCATCGCGGCAGGTCTGGATCATCGCGCGCGCATCGGCTGCATTGAGCGCGAGCGGCTTCTCGCAGAACACGTGCTTGCCCGCGCGCACCACCGCTTCGAGCATCGGGCGGTGCAGCGAGTGCGGCGTGACGATGACCACCGCCTTCACCGCCGGATCGGCCAGCGCGGCGGCCAAATCCGCGGAAAGCGGCAGCTCGTGGGCGCGCGCGAACTCGCGCAGCCGGTCGGGCGCCGCGTCGACGCCGAGAACGAACCGTACCCGCTCGCTTTGGAATTGAACCGACTGGACGAAGTTCTTGCCCCAGCGGCCGAGACCCACGATGGCGGCATCAAGCATGGCGGTGCTCCTTGCGGTTTATCGAGCGTTCCCTTACTCCACCCCAATGGGGTGCTTGTCTTCCCTCTCCCTCCGGGAGAGGGATCGAGGGTGAGGGACAATCATGCGTCGTGCTCACGACTCCCTCACTTGTAGTGCGCGCATCGGCATGCAGGCCGATGCCGTTCCGTCGGCGCGGACCATGGTCCGCGAATTCCCGCCCTAACCCCCCAGCCCCTCTCCCGGAGGGAGAAGGCGAGCTTCAAGCTGCGCGCTACTGTGCCTTGATGCCGGCGTCCTTGATGACGCCGGCCCAGGTTGCGGTCTCGCGCTTGATCCGTTCCGCAAGTTGTGCCGGTGTGCTGGTTTCGGGCTCGAGCCCCTGGCGCGCCATCGCCTGCTGCGCGTCCGCGTGCTGTAGCGCCTTGATCGTTTCGTTGCGGATGCGCTCGACGATCGCTTTCGGCGTCGCGCCGGGGACCAGCAGCGCGTACCACGAACCGACTTCGTATCCCGGGTAGCCGGATTCGGCAATGGTGGGCAGATCGGGAGCGACCTTGCTGCGCTTGGCTCCTGTGGTCGCGAGTGCGCGCAGGCGCCCGGATTTTACGTGTGGGAGCGAGGAAGCGACGCTGCCGAAAAGCACCTGCACCTGCCCGGCGAGCAGCGCGGCTGCCGAAGGTCCTCCGCCCTTGTACGCGACATGAACCATGTCGATGCCGGCGCGCTTCTTGAAAAGCTCGGCGGCGAGGTGCAGGGGACTGCCCACGCCGGCCGAAGCGTAGTTCAACGACTTCGGCTTGGCCTTGGCGAGCGCCACGAGCTCCTTCACGCTGGTCGCCTGCACGCTGGGATGGACGACGAGGATGTATTGCGCTGTGGCGAGCAGCGTCACCGGCTGCAGGTCTTTCTGCACGTTGAAAGCGAGCTGGTACAGGCCCGGGTTGACCGTCAGCACCGTGCTGAACCCCATGAACACGGTATGGCCGTCGGGGGTCGCGTTCGCGACCAGCTCGGCGGCCAGGTTGCCGCCCGCGCCGCCGCGGTTGTCCACGATCCAGGTCTGCCCCATCGCATCGCTCAGCTTCGGCGCAATGATGCGCGACAGGGTATCGGCGCCCCCGCCCGGGGCGAAGGGCACCAGCAAGCGAACGGGGCGCGACGGGTAGAGCGCGGAGGTGTCCGCCGCGGCGGTCGCAAGCGGCAGGACGCCGAGCAGGGCGCACGCAGATCGCACGAGCGACGTTGACGTTCTCGCTTTGCGCAATGTCGCAGGCATTTTGCTTGTCGCGAGCGACGCAGGCGTTTTTGTTTTCATGTCGGCGAATCCTTCGAATGCGGCGAGGCCATGACGGTGAGACGCAGTATATCGCCGGCGTCGCGCGTTTCCTCCAGCCGCCAGATCCGTTCGGCCAGCTCGTCGACGCGCGCCGCGGGCAGCCGTTGCAGCGCCATCTTTCGATACTTGGCTTCGACTTCGGCATCGCTCATCGGATTGCGCCAATGGCCGCGGTGATATTCGACGCAGGATTCGTGCTTCGCACCGCTTCTCGTCGTCACCGTCACGCGGCAGAGCATCGCCTCCGGCATGCGGCGATTGGCTTCCTCCCATTCGCTCACTTTCACCCGGCGCGTCAGCTCGCGCAGCTTCGGATCGCGCAGATGCGTCGGGTCGAAATGCTCGTCGGCAATATCGCCGTACGTCAATGCCGTCGCCACCGTATACGGCATGCTGTGATCGGCCGTCTCGCGTGTCTCGGGCTCCCATTTCTGCGCGTCGCCCGCCATGAGGCGGATGGCGGTCGCGAGCGTCTCGACGTGCACTTCGGCGATCTGGTCGATCGATCCGATCTTGTCGCGGGCGGCGATCGCGGCTTCGGCAACGGTCTGGGAATACTGGCCGAGCGGAAAGCGCTTCATCAGGCACTGCATGATCTTGAACGGCTCGGCGCCGCCGCCCATCGGGCCGAGGTCGAACGGCTTGCGCGTGACCGCCTTGAAATAGCCGCCGACGCCTTCGAACACGGGCGAGGGCCCGGTCATGCCGCGCTCGGCCAGCATGGCTGCGAACACGGCGTTGCGGCTGGCGTTGGCGTAGGCGCAGCCCTTCCACATCGATACGTTGCCGATGCGTGTCTGGTAGAGCGCGACGTTGGGCGCGATGCCGAGGTTGAATGCATGCCGCATCGGCTCGGGCGCGAGCCCGAACAGACGTGCCGCGGCCGCGGTGCTCGCCATGCCGCCGACGGTGACGTGATCGAAACCGAGCGGCTTGAGATCGGCCTGGTCGCAGACGCGGCAGAACACCTCGTACGCCGCCACCGTGGCGACGATCAGCTCGCGCCCGTCGCGGCGCATGAGATCGCCCACCGTCAGCGCGGCGGCCATGCTGTCGCTCGGATGGCCCGATTCGCCGTTGCTCGTGTAGCCGTCGTTGAAGTCGAGATAACGAATCATCACGCCGTTGGCGAAGGTGGCGAGATCCGGGCTCGTGCGCTTGCCACTGCCGAGCACGGTTGCGCTTTGCGTGGCTGTTACGGTGGCGGCAAGCTCGCGCGCGATGCGCGCCGGCTCCGAGGCATAGCCGCCGAGCGCGCAGCCGATCGTGTCGAGGATCAGCCGCTTGGTCTGGTGCACCACGTCGCCGGGAAGGCTCGGGTAGGAGAGCGCGGCGACATAGTCGCTGAGTCGATCGACGAGCGTGGTCATGGGGCTTGGCGATGGTTGCGCGAGCAACGATGCAGCCGCTGAGTCTAGGCATCCGCGTGCGTTGTGTCCAATCGGCGGCCTGCGAGTCTGCCATCCGCAAACCGGGCGCAGCGGCGCCGTATAATGACCTGCCCCTCCCGCATCCGCGTTCGGTTTGCCTGCTCCGTGAAGCTTCTCGCCATCGACACTTCCACCGAACTGTGCTCGGCCGCGCTGTGGGTCGAGGGCGAGGTGGCGGCGGACGCGGTGCATGCGGGGCAACGCCACTCCGAGCTGCTGCTGCCGATGATCGACAAGCTCCTGCGCGGTGCCGGCGTCGGCGTGCACGCGCTCGATGCGATCGCGTTCGGCGAAGGGCCGGGCTCGTTTACGGGCTTGCGCATCGCTTGCGGCGTGGCGCAAGGGCTTGCATTCGGCGCGGGGCTCCCCGTGATGGGGGTCGGGAGCTTGGTTGCGCTGGCGCAGGCGTCGGGAGCGAACGAAGCAGTGTGCTGCCTGGATGCGCGCATGCGGCAGGTGTATTCGGCCGCATACCGGCGAACCGCCGGCGGCTGGGAGACGGTGCGAGCGCCGGGCGTGCACGCCCCGGAATCCGTGCCGGCGCTCCCTGCCGGGTCGTGGACCGGCTGCGGCAACGGGTTCATCGTCTACGCCGATGCATTGCGGGCGAGGCTCGGCGAGGCGCTGGCGGCAGTCGCGCCGATCGCCCTGCCGCACGCGCGCGAGATCGCGATTCTGGCGGCGGCCGAGATGGTGCGCGGCGGCGGCAAGCCGGCGGCCGCAGCCGTGCCGGTGTACGTGCGCGACAAGGTGGCGTTGACGATCGAGGAGCAGCCGTGAGCGCGATACCGAATCCGGCGATTGCGTATCGTCCGATGTGGATCGAGGACCTCGACCGCGTCTGCGAGATCGAGCAGCGCATCTACCCTTTTCCGTGGTCGCGCGGAAACTTCGCCGATTCGCTGATCGCGCGCTACCACGGCACGGTGATGGCGTGCGAATCGACGCTCATGGGCTACGCCATTCTCACCGCCGCTGCCGGCGAAGCGCACCTGCTCAATCTCAGCATCGACGCGCCATGGCAGGGACACGGCCATGGACGGGCGCTGCTGCTCAATCAGATCGACCTGGCGAGGGGGCAGGGCGCCCGGCTGCTGTTGCTCGAAGTGCGCCCTTCCAACACCGTGGCACGCGCGCTCTATCGCGACACCGGTTTCGAGCAGATCACCGTGCGCCGTGGCTACTACCCGGACCATGGCGGGCGCGAGGACGCGCTGCTGCTCGCGCTGCCGCTATGAGCCGCAAGCTGATCCTGGAAGAGATGGGCATCGCGCCGCTGTGGCGGCTGCGCGCACCGGCGGGCAGCGATGCGTCACAGGCTTCGGCTGCGAGTGCAACCGAGGCCGAGAGTGCCGTGGCGGACACGCCTGCACCCGCAGTCGAGCGTGCCGTCGCGCAGCCTGCGACCGAGCCGGCGAGCCGCGTGCGCAAAGCTGGCCACACGGAATCCATGGTCACGTCATCATCGTCCGATGTGCCCGAGCCGGCGAGCCGCGCCCACAGGCCTGCGGCTCAGCCAGACACGGACGTCGCTGCGAAAAGGCGCGCAACGCCGCCGCTGCCCGAGGCGGAGGAGGCCGAGGCGCGCGTGCGCCGGCAGCGCATCATGCAAATGGATTGGGCAGCACTGAAGGGCTCGGTCGCGCAGTGCGTCGCCTGTCCGCTCCATCGCACCCGCACGCAGACCGTGTTCGGCGTCGGCGACGAAAGGGCCGATTGGCTCTTCGTCGGCGAAGGCCCGGGGGCGGAAGAAGACGCCAAGGGCGAGCCCTTCGTCGGCCAGGCGGGGCGGCTGCTGGACAACATGCTCGCGGCCATCGAGTTCGAGCGCGGCAAGGGCGTTTACATCGCCAACGTCGTCAAGTGCCGGCCGCCGAACAACCGCAACCCGGAAGAGCGCGAGATGACCTGCTGCGAGCCCTACCTCGCTCGCCAGATCGAATTGATCGAGCCCAGGCTCATCGTCGCGCTCGGGCGCGTGGCCGCCAATCATCTGCTGCAGACCGACGCCTCGATCGCAAGCCTGCGCGGGCGCGTGCATGAGTATCGCGGCACGCCTCTGATCGTCACCTATCACCCGGCGTACCTGTTGCGCAGCCTGCAGGAAAAGGCGAAAGCGTGGGTGGATCTTTGCTTCGCGCGCGCGACGCTGGACGCGATTCGGAAGCAACGTAGCGCAAGCTCGTGAGCGGCGTTGGGTGGCCATGACGGAGGGGCTCCGGGATTGGCTTCGGTACGCTCGGATTACTGCGGCGGCCACGTCCGCATGCTGACCTTCGTCGAAGCTCCAGCTTGACCCCGGCAAGCTGAGTCGGAATACTCGGCAGCAAATCGCGGTTTACTCACCCACCATAACGATCCTCATCGCAAAGAGAAGATCATGGCGCGCATTCAGCATCTCGCCATTGCCAGTCTCGACCCGGAAGAGCAGGCGGCGTTCTACAAGAAGGTTTTCGGCTTCGAGGAGGTCAAGCGCATCGACAACCCGCGCGCAACGGGCGTGGTGTTGACCGACGGCGCGATCAACATTTCGGTATTGAAGTTTCATCAGGATCAGATCGACCACGGTCTGGACTTCACCGGCCTGCATCATTTCGGCGTCTTCGTCGAAGATCTGGACGGCACGGCGAAACGCTGCCTGGACAACGGCTGCGTCACCTACGACGAGTTGCCGGAGGACCCGAAGGAGAAGGAGACGTACTACCGGCCCAAGCGCTCCGACAAGTTCAAGGGGCCGGAGAACTGCCTGTTCGATATCGCCGATCATCCGTGGATCGGCGTGGGCGCGGTGAAGCAGACGGCAAAGTAGGAGGGGGGGACGGGCATGGCCCGGGTTTCGAAATCGCTTTTGCACTGGTTCTGGCAGTCACCGGGTTCGCCGCTCACGCGCAGACCTATCCCAACAAGCCCATCCGGCTCGTCATAGGTTCCTTCCCCGGCGGCGGCATCGACCTCGCCGGGCGCATCATCGCGCAGAAGATGTCCGAGAACCTGGGGCAGCAGGTAGTGGTGGACAACCGTGGCGGCGCCAACGGCATCATCGGCATGGAGGTGGTCGCCAAGGCTGCTGCCGACGGTTACACCTTTTACATGGGCACGACCGGGCATATCAGCGTCAACCCGGTCATTCGCAAGCAGCTGCCGTTCGACGTCGACCGCGACTTCGCGCCGCTCACGCAAGTGGTGTCGCTGCCGTTCATCGTCTACCTGCATCCTTCGTTGCCGTTCAAGGGGCTGGGCGATCTCATCGCCTACGCCAAGGCGAAACCCGGCGAGCTCACCTGGTCTTCGAGCGGCGATGGCGGTCTGCCGCACCTCTCCGGCGAGCTCATCCGGCTCGCCAGCGGCATCGATACGCGCCGCATTCCGTACAAGGGCAGCGCCCCGGCCTTCAACGACCTGATGGGCGGGCGGGTGAATTACTGCATCGACGCCGTATCGATCGGGTTGGCGCACGTCAAGGCGGGGCGGCTCGTCGCGCTGGCCACCACGGCGCCGAAGCGCCTGGCCATCCTGCCGCAGCTGCCCACGGTGAACGAAACGCTCCCCGGCGTGGCAGTGCTCAACTGGTACGGCGCGCTGCTACCTGCGGGCGTTCCGCGCGAGCGGGTCGGCCGGCTGCACGGCGAAATGGTGAAAGCCATGCATGCGCCGGACATCCACGCGAAGCTCGCCTCGCACGGATTCGAGGCCAACGGCACGACACCGGAGCAGTTCGGCGCGTTCCGCAAGGCCGAGCAGGCGCGCTGGGGGAAGGTGATCGAGCAGGCGGGGATTCGCAAGCAGTAGGGCACTAATTCGCAGGAATTGCGAATTTCGCGTTGTTCAATGTACTCGCGTCGAGCCGATTCGTGCCATCGGCTCATATCGTAGCTTCAGACGGCTCGCTCGAGGGATGGCCAGGAAGTCGTCCAAGGTTCCGCTCGGTCGTATTGGTATCGCATTGTGTTATATCGGATTGTTCTCTAAGCTAGGCGGTCAAGGAATCGTCCAGAAGGGCGTCCGGGTGGCCGCCACCAATCTGTTCCAGCCGCTTTTCCCCGAGGAGCACATGCTCGGGGATCTGCTCGATCGGGCCTCGCGACTGATCGTGGATTGCCACCGCTTGCTGGGACAGGCGAGTCCTTCGATTCGCGCATCTCTCGCGCTTACTCTGCGAGCGATGAACTCCTACTACACGAACAAGATCGAGGGCCAGCACACGCTGCCGGCGGACATCCAGCGCGCGATCGAGCGGCAATTCGATGCGGACCGGGAATTGCAGCGCAGGCAACGGCTGGCGATCGCTCACATGGAAGCGGAGGTCGAGCTAGAACGCAGCCTACTGGCTCTCGAAGCCCGTGAGCTCTTCTCGCCGGATCGGGTGCGCGCGATCCATGCCGCGCTCTACGGCCGATTGCCCGAATCCGACCGGCTGACGGAAGAAGGCGAACCGATCGTTGCCGGCGCCTGGCGCACCAGGCGGGTCGTCACGGGCCGTCATATCGCGCCATCGGCCGAGGACGTGTCGGAGTTCATAGATGCATGGTCTGCCCGCTACCGAGACCTGCGCGGCAACGAGCGCCTGATTGTCGGCGCTGCCTGCGCTCATCACCGCCTGACCTGGGTGCACCCGTTCATCGACGGCAACGGGCGCACTGCGCGCTTGCATACGCACCTGCTACTGTATCGCCTCGGTCTTTCGGACGGGCTCTGGTCGCCGATGCGCGGCCTCGCACGCTCGCACGAGACCTACTACGCGCGGTTGAACAACGCTGATCTGCCCCGCCGCAACGACTACGACGGCCGCGGGCCGCTGTCGACCGAAGAACTGGTGGCCTTTGCGCAGTACTTCCTCGACGTGTGCCTGGACCAGGTCGAATTCATGCGCGGCATGCTCGCGCTCGACCGCTTTCGTGACCGACTGGAAGAGATGTTGCAGTTCCTGCAAGCTCGTCCCTGGGGCATCGGTTCGGAGAAATCGGTGGTGCGTCCCGAAGCGCTGCCTGCGATTCACTATGTGGCCCTCACCGGGGCCGTGGAGCGCAGTACGTTTCTGGCGATGACGGGTCTGCCGCAGCGCACGGCACGACGCGTGCTCGCGAGCCTGCTCGATTACGGATTGCTTCGTTCCGGCAGCCGCCTGGGTCCCGTCGCGTTCGCCATTCCGTTGAAGTCGCTGCGATGGCTTTTTCCCAGGTTATGGCCGGAGGCGGACGATACGCTCGGCGCATAGCACGCCTGCGAATCAGCGCCATGTTGAAAGCATGTCCGCGGAATCGCGGGCGATGGCCCTTGGTTCACAGACCAAGGGATGCTCGCGCGGAGCGCAACGAAAAAGGCCCGGCGAACCGGGCCTTTCGTGCTGCGTACGTCAGCGCTCTGCCGGCGCTGTTACGCCGGTCGGATGTTCGACGCCTGGTCGCCCTTGGGCCCGGTGGTCTTATCGAAGCTGACCTTCTGGCCTTCGCTGAGCGACTTGAAGCCGCTGCCCTGGATCGCGGAGAAATGCGCGAACAGGTCCTTGCCGCCGTCGTCCGGGGTGATGAAACCGAAACCCTTGGCATCGTTGAACCACTTGACGGTACCTGTACTCATGCTTGCTTTAGTCCTGAAAAGTTGATTTGAGCGCCGGTAGCGCTCGCCGCGGACCGTCGAGGGAGGATTTAAGGGGATCGGAGTAGTGCCGGTGGCGTTACATCGGACCAGAAAAATCGACGCCTGAAGGACCCAGCGCCCTTATACGCGCTCGACTGAGCCCGGTCAAATTATTTTTCGCGCCGCGACGAGCAGGTGCTCATCGCCATCTTTCCGTACGCGCATGGCTATCACGCTCGCGCGCGCCAGAGCGGCGGCGGCGGTCGTCCGGGCTGCCCGTGGGTCTCGACTAGCGCGCCCGCGGCCGGGCCGGCTTGTCCTTGGGTGCTACGTATACGTAGCCTTGCCCTTCCGCGTCGGCGATGCAGGCCTCGTAGGCCGCATAGCCACGCGACGACTCCGACAGCACGACCCGGCTCACGGAGACCTGCTGCCAGCGCCACTGCCGACTTTCGTCTTTGTAGAAACGCCAGATGCTGTTCATTGTGTCCTCGATTCGAGCCTACAGTATACGTGCTGGGCGCGAACGAGACGACCTTGGCGTCGTGCACGCGTGTTGCAAGGGCATAGAAGACGCGGGCAGGACCCGGAACAAGGAGCAGCCATGAACGCGACACAATATCTGCACGACCTCGGCCAGCGCCTGTGGCTCGACAACATCAGCCGCCGGCACCTGGACGAGGGGATACTGCAAACCTACATCGCCGAATACGCGCTGACAGGGCTCACCTCGAACCCCGCTATCTTCGAGCAGGCGATCGGTTCTTACGACGCCTACGATGCGTCGATTCGGGCCGCTGCGGAAGGCAGCGCAAGCGAAGAGGCGCTGTTCGTATCGATTGCGTTGGATGACTTGCGGCGCGCGGCCGATCTGTTCCGCCCGATCCACGATTCCACGGCCGGGGTGGACGGCTGGGTGTCGATGGAAGTCTCGCCGCTGCTCGCCTACGATGCCCCCGCCAGCGTCGAGGCGGCGAAATCGATCCGCAGTCTCGCTCGGCGCGACAATCTGTTCGTCAAGATCCCCGGCACGGCGCAGGGCGTGCGCGCCATCGAGGAATCCATCTTCGCGGGCGTACCGGTCAACGTCACGCTGCTGTTCTCGCCCGAGCACTACCAGGCGGCGGCCGAGGCCTACCTGCGCGGCATCGAACGGCGCATCGCCGCGGGGCTCGACCCGCGCGTCGCCTCGGTGGCATCGCTGTTCGTGAGCCGCTGGGATCGGGCGGTGAGCGCGAAAGTACCGGACGAGCTGCGCAATCGGCTCGGCATCGCGGTCGCCGGTATGACCTATTCAGCGTATCGCAAATTGCTCGACTCCGAGCGCTGGCGCAAGCTCGCCGCCGCAGGCGCGGCTCCGCAGCGGCTGCTCTGGGCCAGCACGGGAACCAAGGATCCGAGCGCTCCCGAAACGCTTTACGTCGAGGCGCTGGCGGCGCCCGACACCATCGATACGATGCCTGACGCTACCCTGCTGGCGTTCGCCCGGCACGGCGCGCTGAAGAAACCGCTCGCCGACGACGCAGTCGAAGCAGCCGCGATGCTGGATCACTTTCGTGCGGCGGGGATCGATGTCGCTGCGCTGGCGGCGCAGTTGCAGCGCGACGGAGCGCAGGCGTTCGTGAAGTCCTGGCAGGGGCTCATGAGGGGTATCGCCGCCAAGCGCGCCTGCTTCCAGGCCGAGAGCGGCGCCCGGCTCGCGACCTGATTCGTCTTCCCCGCGCCTGCGCGGCCGTCAGGATCCTCCGCGCTTGTGGCGGCGGCGCAGCGGTTGATCGTCGTCGCGTGCGAGGCCGTACACGACCGCGAACACCGCGGCCCCGATCAATACGACCAGCAGGACGATCGCGATCACAAGCACTGTGTTGGCACCGAGCGACTTGACGATCTCGCCGTAGAGGGCGGTGCGGGTCAGGCCATAGAACAACAAACCCGGAGCCACGGCGAGCACGAGCAGGACGATGGTGAGTGTTCGCGTGCGCATCCGTCTCATCGCTACGGCGCCCAGACTGAAGTTCCTACTCGCACGCCCCTGAGCGAGCGTGGGCTCTGATAGGATCGCCCCGGTGCTTGCAGGTTCATCGTCGATGCGGGATTTTGGGCAAAAAAATCGCGCCCTTCATACAAGATGCGAGCGAGGTATCCATGAAGAAGGATCGATTGCAGCAAAGTGCGCTGCTTGCTTCCGTGGCGCGACGCTCGGTGGACCGCTGCGGCTGCGGGACGAAGGCAGCTTTTTCGTCAACGGCCGGGTGCTGACCACGGAGTGGCCGAACGTGCCGAATTCCGGCATGGATGCGCCGGGGCATACCACGGTCGAGCAGATGTACGTGCAGTATCGAATCCCCGAAACGCCGAACGCAATGCCGCCGCTGGTCATGGTGCACGGCTCCAACCACACCGGCGCGACCTGGGAGACGACGCCCGACGGACGCGAAGGCTGGGCGACCTGGTTCGCGCGCCAGGGCTTCAGCGTCTACGTGGTCGATCATTCGGGTCGCGGGCGTTCCGGCTTTGCCGCCGCGCGGATCAACCGCGCGCGCGGGGAGTCGCAAGTGGCCGACATCATCGCCGTGCCGGTCGCCACCCACGAGCGCGCGTGGATCAACTTCCGCATCGGGCCGCGCTACCTGCAAGCGTTTGCCGACACGCAGTTTCCATTCGAGCACTTCGCCGCTTACAGCGCGCAGCTGGTTCCGAACGCCGAGGTGACGCTGGAGGCCGGCGGTGCCGCCACGGTAGCGGCCCTGGTTGCGCTGCTCGACGAAATCGGGCCGGCGATCGTCATGGTGCACTCCCAATCCGGGGCGTACGGCATGGATGTGGTGCGGCGCCGAGCCGAGCGGGTGAGCGCGCTCGTGAACATCGAAGGCGACATGGCGCCGGTCACGACGGAGGAGATCGCGACCCGGTTCGTGCGCGCGCCGGTACTGTCGCTTTGGGGCGACCACAGCGTCGGCGCTCCGGGTCGCAACGGCGATGTGCGGCGCAACGGCTGCCTCGACACAGTCAACGCGATCGCTGCGGCCGGCGGCCGAGCGCGGTTTCTGCTTCTGCCCGAAGCCGGTCTCGCCGGCAACAGTCACATGCTGATGATGGACCGCAACAATGGCGAAGTCGCCGAGCAGGTCGTGCGCTGGTTGCGCGAGAGCATCGAGCCCGCGCGTCCTTAGCCACCGCAACCGGCTGAGATCTCCCCGGGCGGGAGAGTTGGTTAGAATGGCGCGGGCATTCAAGCGCGATGACAAGCGAATGCAATCGGATCGTGTTCGAATGTTTTTCGCCGAGCGGCGTCGGCTGCGGCCGATCCGGTTTGCCGGCAAAAGCGTCTTTCGATTATCACACCCGGAAGGGAGAGGTCACGTGTCAGAGCGTCGTACGTCGATCGCAGCTGCAGTCTTTCTTCTGGCATTCGCCCCGGGCGTGCACGCAGCCGAGCAGTGGCCCGCCCGGCCGGTCCGGTTCATCATTCCGTTCCCGCCCGGCGGCAGCAACGACATCATCGGCCGGCTGATCGGACTGCACCTGGGCGAGCGGCTGGGCAAGCCCTTCGTCATCGACAACCGGTCCGGGGCCGGCGGCAATCTCGGCATCGATCTCGCGGCGAAATCCAGCCCGGACGGACACACTCTGCTGATGATCTCGGCGGCCTTCGCGTTCGGCCCGTCGATGTACCAGAAGCTTCCGTTCGATCCCGTGAAGTCGTTCACTTTCGTCACCAAGATCGGCAACGGCCCCAACGTGCTGTCGGTGCATCCCGGCTTGGCGGCGAGGACCACCGGAGAACTGATCGCGCTGGCCAAAGCCAAGCCGGGGCAACTCAACTTTGCCAGCGCCGGCGTCGGCAGCTCGGTGCATCTGGCGAGCGAGCTGTTCCGATCGATGGCGAAAATCGAGGTGATGCACATTCCGTTCAAGGGCGGCTTCCCGGCAATGGTGGACGTCATGTCCGGCAATTCGCAATACATCATCGGCACGCTGGTGCAGGCGCTGCCGCAAATCCGCGCCGGCAAGTTGCGTGCGCTCGGCCTCGCATCGAAGAAGCGCATCGCGGCGATGCCGGAGCTGCCGACGATCGACGAATCGGGTCTGCCCGGTTACGAGGCGGCCAACTGGTGGGGCCTGGTCGTTCCCGCCGGCACCTCGCAGTCGATCGTCGACCGTCTCGACAAGGACGTGGCGCGTATCCTCGCGCTGCCGGATATCATGAAGCGCTTCGCCAACGACGGCGCGGAGCCCGACCCGATGAGCCAGGGCGAGTTTCGCAAATTCGTGGCCGCCGAGACGGCCAAGTGGTCCAAGGTGGTGAAGCAGGCCGGAATCAAGCCGCAGTAGCGCGGCGGAAGAGACGCCCATACGAGCAGCGCGGATTGCATCCTCGAATGTGCATGGCGTCTCTTCCCTCCCTTGCAGGGCGGGCAGGTTTCTGGATAGAACATAGGAGGCGGCAATGGCGAACATCCTCGTGATTCACGGCGCCGGCATGAACATGCGCGGCAAGTCGCAGCTGGAGCTGTTCGGTCCGACGACGCTCGCGCAGTACGACGAGCACGTGCGCAAGTACGCGGCCGAGTTGAAGGTCGGGCTCGACATCTTCCACTCCAACCAGGAAGGCGAGATCATCGACAAGCTCTACGCTGCGCACGACGCCGGCTGCAACGGCTGCGTGATCAACCCGGCCGGCTTCACCGTCGGCTATGCCGCGCTCAACAACGCCATCGCGCAGGTCAATTTCCCGACGATCGAAGTGCACGTGTCGAACCCGGCGCTGCGCGGCCGCATCTCGGACGTGGGGCGGCACACGCGCGGCGTCGTCACGGGATTCGGTCTCTATGGCTACTACCTCGCGCTGCGCGGGTTGATGGAGATCGCGCAGGCGAAGTGATGCGCGAAGTGATAGGCTCAGCGCTTCCGGACCGCAACGGGAGCCCGCCATGAGCTCGCGCATCGAACGCGTCGAAATCTTCGGCATCGCAATGCCCCTGACGGGGGCCTTCACCAGCGCCGGCATCACCAAGGACGTGACCAAGTGTGCCGTCGTGCGCCTCACCGCCGCCGACGGCACGGTCGGCATCAGCAGCATCGAGCCATCCGCGGCTGCCAAGTCGCCTGGAACCGCGGTCGAGCTGCTGGCGACGATGCGCGATCGCATTGCGCCGGCGATCGTCGGACTCGATGCGCTCAACGTCAATGCTCTGATCGAGCGGCTGGATCAACTCGCGCCCACGCAGCCCGGCGCAGGGGCGGGCGTGGAGATGGCCTGCGTAGAGCTTGCGGCGCGTCTGCTGGGCGTGCCGATCCACACCTACCTCGGCGGCGCCAAGCTCGAGGCCGTCCAGTTCAACGGCTGGATCGGCATGCTGCCGCCCGAGGAGGCCGCAGCGGAAGCCAAGCGCTGGCTCGCGGCCGGTTTTCGCTCGGCCAAGATCAAGGTGGGCGGTGGCATCGAGGCCGACCGGGACCGGGTCGCGGCCGTGCGTGCCGCGGTCGGCAATGCGATGAAGCTTCGCATCGACGCCAATTGCCTCTACGCCGCCGATACGTCGCTGAAGCTCTGCGCCATGGTGCGGCCGTACGACCTGCAGCTGTTCGAACAGCCCGCGCCGAAGGAGGACATCGCGGGGCTCGCGCGCGTGCGCCGCGAAGGCGGCATCCCCATCATGGCCGACGAGACTGTCAGCGATCACCAGAGCCTGGTCGCAGTCATCAAGGCCGACGCGGCCGACTACGTCAAGTTCGGCATCAAGCAGGCGGGCGGCATCCTGCGCGCGGCGCGCATGCTGGCCACCGCCGAGGCGGCCGGCATTCCATGCGTGATCGGCCACGGCTTCGGGCTCGATCCGAGCACGATTGCCGAAATCATGCTGGCGGCATCGTCGTGCAACGTGGTCGCCGGTCTCGAATGCGTCGGGCCGCTCAAGGTGCGCGACACGGTGTGCAAGACGCGCCTCGACATTTCGAAAGGCAGTCTGCCGCTGCCGCAGGGACCGGGGCTGGGATTGGAGCTCGACGAAGCGAAGCTCGAGCAGTACCGGATGAAGTAGCGTGCGCTGCCGGTTCGCGGCGCAAAGCTTGCGAAATCGGCCGTGCGGAGGAGCATCATGAACATTGCCCGCTTGTCTCCCCATATCGGCGCCGAAGTCACTGGCATCGATCTGCGTGCGGACATCGACGACGAAACGCGCCGGCGCCTCAACGTGGCCGTGGTCGAGAACGTCGCGCTGGTCGTTCGCGATCAGGACTTCACGCCCGAGCAATATCTTGCCGCCGTGTCGCTTTTCGGCGAACCGATGGAGCAGCACTTCACGCAATACGCGCTGCCCGGCTGTCCGCTGGTGCACGAGGTATCCAACCGCCATACCGACAAGTCGGGCAAGCGGGTTAAGCACGGCGCGGGCTGGCATACCGATCACACCAACCATGTGCGCCCGCCCAAGTACACCTGCCTCTATGCTGTATCGCTGCCGTCCTCGGGTGGCGATACCGCCGTGGTCAACATGCGTGCGGGCTACGAGGCGCTGCCGCAAGAGATCAAGCAGCGCATCGAAGGCATGAGGACCGTGAACGTCTTCCAGGGCAGCGCCGCGGCGACGTACTCGGGCCAGTCGGCGGACGCCCAGACCGAGCGCAAGCCCGAGCCGGTATTGCAGCCGCTGGTGCGAACCAATCCCGACAATGGCGCCAAGGCGCTCTATTTTCATCCGGTCAAGACCGAGAACATCGTCGGCATGAGTCCGGCAGAATCGCAGGCGCTGTTGGACGACCTGCTCGCGCGCTCGGTGCGCGACGAGCTCGTCTACCGTCACACGTGGCGCAAGGGCGACATGCTGCTGTGGGACAACCGCGCCGCCATGCATCGCGCCCACTTCGACTACGACCCGAACGAGTACCGTCTGCTCTATCGGGTGCTGGTGCGCGGCGAAGTGCCGCACTGATCGCGGTGGCGTGCCTCGTGGTCTTGCTGCAGGAGGCACGTATTACGACGCGATACTCGATGCCATGGCGAAGCGAGACGCGGATGTGGCGGGGCATCTGCTGTTCGATCACGCACCGGAAGCGAAGCGCTTGTCAGCCGATAATCTCTGCGGCGTGCAGACGCCTGAGGAAGCGTTCGAGCGGCAGCACGCGCGTGCCCTCGACGTCGAGCTCTTGCTGTCCGCGGTAGACGATGTAACTGCGGGCGGGGCGTGCGGCGAGGAACGCGTCGATGCCCTTCTTGTACTCGCGGCGATAGCGGCGATCATGCTTGACCTCGATGGCAACCACATCGTCCCCGCGCCACCAGACGAAGTCGACCTCGCCGCCGCTCGGTGTCCCCCAATAGCCCAGCGATCCCTTGACGCCGGCGTAGTCCAGGTAGCTCTGAATCTCGTGCAGCACGAGATGCTCGAGGAGCACCCCGTCCCAGTCGGCCGGCAGCGGCTGGTCGAAGCCGCCCGCCGCCGCGTGCAGCACGCCTGCATCGAACCAGTAGAACTTCGGCAGCGCGACCTCCTTGACCTTCGCGCGAGGCCGGTAGGCGGGCAGCCAGTGCCCGATCAGCGTGTCGACCAGGATCTCGAAGTAGCCGCGTGCCGTCTCGCGTGAGACCGCCGCGTCGCGCGCGATGCCGGAGACGTTCGTCGTCTGTCCCGCGGCCAGGGATGCCACCTCGAGAAACCGGCTGAAGCCGCCAAGATCCCTCACCAGGCCCTCGGCCTTGACTTCTTCGCTCAGGTAGGTCGTCACGTATGCCCGCAGAAACTCCTCGCGAGCCTCGTCATCGCCGGCCGTTACGCTCATCGGCATGGCGCCATAGCGCAGAAGCTGGTCCGTCGGGACCGAGAACTCTGTTTCACGGCTCGTCAACGGAAAAAGCTTCCGCAGCACGGCGCGCCCCGCGAGAAGATTGGCCGCACCCCGCTTGAGCTTGCGGGCGGAAGAGCCGGTCAGCGCGAAGCGCTTGTAGCCGTGCTCTTCCATCAGGAAGTGGACCTCGTCCAGGATCCGTGGGACGCGCTGCACTTCGTCGACGACAATCCACTGATCGGTGGGCCGCGCGAGCACCTCCTGCCGGAAATGCTCCGGGTTGCGCTCGTAGCGCAGCATCGAATCTGCCGCAAGCAGGTTTACGACGTGAGCGTCGCCGAAGTGGCTGCGGATCCAGGTGCTCTTGCCCGTTCCGCGCGGCCCGAACAGGAAGAACGACGAGCGAGGCCGGCCGAGCGTACGTGTAAACATAGTCACCAAATTTACCGTCAATTCGGTGGTGATAGTAGCACCATCTCATGCCTGGCGCAGGGGCCCGGCGCGCTTCCGAACATCGCGCGCGCCACGGGCTGCAGGGTCTCGTCCGATCGGCGGGTGGTCACGCTGCTGCTTGCGGCCACGCCCGGCGCGGCAGTGCTCGACGACGTTCGCCGCACTGCTACGGTCGCGGTCGTCTTCACCCAACCGAGCACGCATCGCACGCTGCAACTCAAGGGAACCGATGCGCGCATCGTTCTCCTGGAACCGCGCGATCATGAATTGGTGCAGCGCTATGTGCGTGTCTTCGCTGCCGACGTTGCGCCGTTCGGCTTTTCCGAGGCATACATGCGCGCGCTGCTCGCCTGCCCGCCGGACGAACTGGTCGCGGTGCAGTTCACGATCGCGGCCGCATTCTTGCAGACACCCGGGCCGCGTGCCGGCGAAGCGTTGCCGGCGAACGCATGAAGATTCGCCTGGAATCCTTTCGCGATTGCCTCGATGGCGCCGTACCGGGCAACATCGCCACGGCAGCGCCGGACGGCACGCCCAACATCGCGTACCTGTCGCAGGTGCAGTACGTCGACCCGGAGCGCGTCGCGCTGTCCTATCAGTTCTTCAACACAACCCGGCGCAACATTCTCGCCTCGCCCTACGCCAAGGTCGCGGTCATCGATCCGATCACGGCTGCCCACTACCGTCTGTCGCTGCAGTACCTGCGAACCGAGTCGGAAGGGCCGGTGTTCGAGATCATGAAGGCAAAGCTCGCCGGCATCGCCTCGCACACGGGAATGAGCGGCGTGTTTCGCCTGCTCGGATCCGACATCTACCGCGTGCTCGACATCGAGCGGGTGCCGGGTGAGACGCTGCCGGCGCCGCTGCCGCGACAGAACATGCTCGCGGCGCTTCGCGCATGCGCGGAAGCGATGCGCGCTCATTCGGATCTGGAAGCGTTGTTGACGGGCGTGCTCGCGTGTCTGGAGAACCAGTTCGACATCCGCCATGCGATGGTGCTGATGCTCGATGCCGCGGCTGGCCGCCTGTACACAGTGGCAAGCCGCGGCTACGCCGCTTCCGGCGCCGGCGCGGAAATCGCGCTCGGTGACGGCGTGATTGGCGTGGCGGCACGGGAAGGTACGCCGATACGCATCGGGCATTTCAGCGCGGAATATTCGTACGGCCGCGCGATTCGCGAAAGCCTCAGGCGCAGCGGCCACGGCGCGCGCATCGAGACCGAGATTCCGCTGCCGGGGTTGGCAGAGGCGCGCAGTCAGCTCGCCGTGCCGATTCGAGCCGGGGCGCGCGTGCTCGGGGTGCTCTACATGGAAAGCCCGCAGGATCAGCGCTTCGGCTACGACGACGAGGACGCGCTGGTGACCTTGGCAAGTCAGCTCGGCATGGCGATCCAGCTCGCGCAGCAGGTCGATGCCGACGAGATCGAAGCGGCGGTCGAGGCGCCGCAGGCAGCGCCCGGCCCGACCGTGGTCGTGCGGCATTACGCGGAGAACGACAGCGTCTTTCTCGACGACGACTATCTCATCAAGGGCGTGGCAGGCGCCATCTTCTGCGCGCTGGTGCGCGACTACATCGAGCGCGGGCGCGTGAGCTTCAGCAACAAGGCATTGCGACTCGATCGGCGCATCCGGCTGCCGGATCTGAGCGACAACCTGGAGGCGCGGCTCATTCTGCTCGCCCGTCGGCTGGCGGAACGAAAGGCGTGCGTGCGCATCGAGAAGACTGGGCGCGGCCGCTTCGAGCTGCGCGTCGATCGGCCGCTGCAACTCGTCGACATCGAGTAGCCTCCGGCGACCGGCGAATCCTAAGAATTCACTAATCGCCGGCTAGGCGTCCCGGCCGGATGACGTGGTGCTCATTGCGGTCCGATCGCGACCGCTCGAAGCCGGTCCGGGCCTGGCGACCTACTCATTGCGGATGCCCCAGCCGCGCATGAGCGCCTCGTAGTGCAGGTATTCCTCCTGCATCAGGCGCATGAAACCTTCGGGCATGCTCTCCGGTGTCGACTCGGCGCCCTGGCTCAGGAAAAGATCGTGCAGGCTTGGCTTGCGCAAGGCGCGCACGATGTCCCCGTGCAGTTGCTCGACAATGCGCCGCGAGGTGCCCGTGGGGGCCACCACGCCCGACCAGCGATCGAACTGCGCCTCAGGGAGACCGCTTTCCGCAATCGAAGGCAGCCACGGCAGAGTGGGGCTGCGGCTCCGAGACATCACGGCGAGCGCGCGCAGCCGGCCTTCGCGGACCAACGCGAGCACCGCGGGCAAGGTATGCACCGCGTACTGCACGCGACCCAGCATCATTTCGACGTACGAGTCGGGAAGCCGGCTGAATGGCACGTGCACGGCATGGACCCGCAGCGCACGGGTGAATATCTCGCCTGCGAGATGGGATGCCGAGCCCATGCCGAGAGAGGCGTAGTTGAGCTCACCGGGACGCACCCGGGCATAAGCGACGAACTCGACCGCACTGCGCACGGGCAACGCAGGCGCGACGACGAGCACATTGGTGATCGAGGCCACGTGCGCGACCCCGACGATGTCCGCCAGCGCCCGATAGGGCGGCTCGTCGCGTATCAGCTCGGTAATGAGCCGCGTCACGCTCACCATGCCGAGCGTGTAGCCATCGGGCGCGGCGAGCGACACGATCTTGTTGCCGATCAGCCCGCCTGCCCCGGGCCGGTTGTCGATCACGACCCGCTGCTTGTAGAACTCCGCGAGCTCCTTGCCCAGCACGCGCGCAAAGAAGTCGTCTGCCGTGCCGGGCGATGCCGCGACCACGATTCGGATCGGTTTGACGGGGTATACGACGTGCACGGAGCTCGCGGCGAACGCCGGAGGCGCAATGCAAACGGCGAGTGCCGCCAGCGCGGCCGGGATGCCGTACGCACGCACGCTGGAGATGAAATGCCGGAAGGGCTCCATCGCGTGACGATAGCGTGCCCTCTTCCGCTCGGCAAGCATTCGCTGGGCCCTGCGGCGAGCTGGCGCCGACTGCCTGGTCGTGAAACGAGCGCCTGACGACTCTGCGCAGACCAATCCGCGTGAGCCGAGTGGTTGCGTCTCGCTCCGGTCCTGTGAGCTCGCTCCGCGAGTGAAAATGTTGCGCTCGATCGTCGCTGCGTCAGAACAGCGACGCCTGCCGCTCGTCGCCGATGACGCGCTCGAAATCGAGGCCGAGCGTCTCGAGGATGGGCTCGGCGACCGGCTTGACCTGTTTGGCGACATAGTGCTCGCGGTCGAGCGGGTGCCTGCGGTTATCGAGCGGCTCGGCGCCGGCAGTGGTCATCACGTAGCTGACCAGTCGTGCCTGCGGTTGCGTCGACTTGCGCGCCGCGGCGACGTGCGGCGGCGTGCCGGCCGTATAGTCGCCGGTGGCCTTGCGCAGGTTCTTGTGATAGACGAGCGCCTGGTCGAGCTCGCCGCTCCTGACGCGGCGCACGATCTCGGCGAGATAGCCATCGACCGGACGGTCCCCGAAGAGCCGTGCGTAGAGCTCGCGCTGCACCTGCTTCGCGAGCGCGGTCCAGTCGCGGCGCACGACTTCCATGCCGACGAACTCGACCTCGTCGTGGCCGCGGCCGTGGACGAGCCCCGCGTAGCGCTTGCTCGCGCCGCGTGCGCTGTGCCGCGCGCGCGGCAAGAACAGTTTCAGATACAGCTTCTCGAATTCGAGCTCGAGCCGGCTTTGCACCCGCCAGCGGCTGGCGACGTAGCGCGTGAGCTCGCCGTTGAGCTCGGCCACGAGCCGCCGGGCCTCGGCGCGTGCGGCCTCGGGATCGGCGCGGCCGGAAGCGACGAACAGGCTGTCGGTATCGCCGTAGAGCACCTCGAAACCGGCCGCCTCGAACCAGCGCTTCGACCACAGCAGCAGCTCGCGGCCCATGCCGGTGATCGAATTCGCCAGCGCCGGATTGAAAAACCGGCAGGCCGGCGTGCCGAGCACGCCGTAGAACGAGTTCATCAGGATCTTGATCGCTTGCGAGGCGACGTCATCGCCGCTCGCTTTCGCTGCCTCGCGCCGCGGGAAGAACTCGTCGAGCAGCCGCGGCAGGATCGCGGGCTCGCGCTGGAACGCACCCTCGGGCGTGCGGATCAGATCGTCGTCGGGCACGGGCTCGGCGACGTAGGCGAGGGGATCGATGTTGAACGTGCGGATGATGCTCGGATACAGGCTCTTGAAGTCGAACACCCAGACGCTCGAATGCAGCCCTGTGACGGGCGCGAGCACGTGACCGCCATGCTGCGCGGCGTGCACGCGCGCGTCGTCCGAGCGCACGGTCGGCGCGACGATCCCGAGCCGCTCGAGCTCGCAGAGATAGAGAAAGTCGAACGATGCGATGCTCGCGGCGACGCGGTCCGGCGTCATGCCGGTGAGCGCGCTGCGCGCGAACGCGAGCGGCACGAGCCTGAGCTTGTCGACGATCTGGTAGGCGAGCCGCGCATCGGTGCGCGCGTAGAGCGCGAACGCCGCGAGATCATGCGCGTAGTTGTGCTCGATCTCGGCCATCCGCTCGCGCGCGTCGCCCGCGACCGCCTTGCCCTCGCCGAGCACCTCGCGTGCGACGGCGTCGAGCGAGTAGTCCTGCATGCGCACGAACGCGCCGCGCAGCAGATCGATGCCGTCCAGCACGAGCCGTCCCGGGATCGCTGCCTGGCCGCTGCCGAAATAGCCTTCGGCCCTGCGCAGTCGTATTGCGCCGGGCTCCCGCCCGAGCTCGAGCGGGTGCTCGAGCCGTGCCGCGATCCGCACCAGCACAGTGAGATCGAAGTCGATCGTGTTCCAGCCGGTCAGCACGTCGGGATCGAGCCCGCGGATACGCGCGCAGAACGCATCGAGCGCCGCGGCCTCGTCGGTGCAGCGAATCGCGCGTTCCGGCATCGCCCGTCCCGCGCCGTCGACGATCAGCACCTCGTCGATGCCGGGCGCGTAAAGCGAGATCGCGAGCAGCCGCTCGGCCTTCGGATCGGTCTCGATGTCGAACGACAGGACGCGCGGCGCGAGCGCGACAGTCGCGGGCTTGAGCGTCGGATTCGCGAACAACCACGCTATTCCTTTTCCTGGCACGGCTTCGCCCTCGATCTCGCAGCCGCCTTTGATGCCGCGCTCGATCAGGTAGCGCTGCGCGAAGCGCACGTCGGCCTCGAACGTGTCGATGCCGGCCTGATGCAGGCGCTCGCGCAGCGGCGGCACGTCGGACGGCACCGCGACTTCGATCTGCCTGACGGCGGCCCCGTCGAAGCTGCGCCGCTCGCTCGGCCGGGGCGCGGGCACACCGAGCGAGCGCGCGCGCTCGGCGTCGGCAGCGCGGATATAAAAGCACGGGCGCCGGCGATCGTCCCGCACGACGAAGGTGCTGCCGTCCTCGAACCGGCCGTAGAGATGCACGATCGGGGAGCGGGCGCCCGCGCGGCCGGCCGCGACGCGGTAGGTTGCCTGCAGAATGACACCGCGGCGGATGCTCATCGACGTAGTGTGCCTCATTCGCACGCAGCCGGCACCGAATGGGCCGCGCCCGGTTATCATTCCAGCGCCAAGGCAGGGGAGAGCGGCATGCGTTCAGGCGTATTGGTATTTCCCGCGATCGAGCGGATCGTCTACGGCCAACCGGCGGCGCAGGCCTTGCGCGAGGAAGCCGAGCGGCTCGGCGCGCAGCGTGTCTTTCTCATCGTGAGCGGGACCATGAACCGCACCACGGACGAGGTCGTCAAGGTGCGGGCTGCGCTCGGCAGCCGCCATGCGGGGCAGTACGACCGCATGCCTGCGCACACGCCGCGAGACGCCGTGCTCGAGGCGGCCGCGGCGGCGCGCTCGGTGGCTGCGGATCTGATCGTGACCTTCGGCGGCGGGTCGTGCACCGACGCCGGCAAGATGGTGCAGCTCTGCCTGCGCCACGACATCCGCGCGCCGGACGACTTCGATCGCTTCCGTACAGTGGTGAAAGCCGACGGCACGCGCAGCATCCCGAGCTTCGACGGTCCCACGGTGCGGCAGGTCGCCATTCCGACGACACTCTCGGCGGGCGAGTTCAACGCGCAGGCCGGCTGCACCGACACCCGGGTCAAGGAGAAGCATAGTTTCCGCCATCCGCTGATCGTGCCGCGCGTGACCATTTTCGATCCCGCGCCTACCGTGCACACGCCGCTGTGGGTGTGGCTGTCGAGCGGAATCCGCGCGCTCGATCATGCGACCGAGGGGCTGTGCTCGCCGTTCTCCAGTCCCGTGGGCGATCCGAGCTATGTTCAGGCGTTGAAGCTGCTGAGCCAGGCGCTGCGGCGGGTGAAGCGCGATCCGGCCGACCTGGAAGCGCGGCTCGATTGCCAGCTCGGCATCTGGCTCTCGATGGCGGGCCGGCAGGGCGGGGCGCAGATGGGCGCAAGCCATGCGATCGGGCACGTGCTCGGAGGAACCTGCGGCGTTGCTCACGGCTACACCTCGTGCGTCATGCTGCCGCACGTGTTGCGCTACAACCGGGCGGTGAACGCCGAGCGCCAGCGCCTGGTGGCCGCGGCGATGGGACATCCGGGCGAGGAGGCGGGCGACGTGATCGCCGCGCTGGTGGCCGAGCTCGGCTTGCCCGGCCGGCTGTCCGAGGTCGGCGTCGGGGCCGAGCAGTTTCCCGTCATCGCGGCCAACGCGCTGCATGACAGCTGGCTGCACACCAATCCGCGCCGGATCACCTCCGCCGAGCAGGTGCTGGAGCTTCTCGAAGCGGCGGCGTAGTTCTCGTTCTCGGGAAGCTCAGCCGGCGTTCACGGCGCCACCGTGAATGATTGCAAACGTCATGGGGCTGAGAAGCCCGGCATCGGGATCGGAAGGTTGGGCGAAGGTCGGCGAGCGCGTGGGCGTCCAAGCTGGACACCTGCGGCTGTCATCCGCTCAGGCTGATTGCCGCTCACTCGAGCGCGATACCCTTGCGCTGCAGGATCTCGTCCAGCGTTTCCACGCCCAGCCACAGCCCGGGCATGCCACCGGGAATGGCGGCTGTTTCCATCGCTTCCAGCACCTCGCGCGGCGTGGCGCCGAGCGCGAGCGCCCGTTCGCTGTGCAGGCGCACCCCGCGCGGCCTGTTCAGCGCGCAGGTGATTCCGACCATGATCAGCTCCCGTATCTTCCTGGGCAGCGCGCCCTCCCGGCCGAAGGTGGCATCCACGTACAAGCCCTTCAACTTCTCGAAGTATTCGGGATCCAGCCGGGCGATCTTCTCGTAGGCCGTGTTCTGTGCCCCCAACGATGCTTGCTCGAATGCTTGCTTGGCCGATTCGGACATGAACGCCTCCGTGCGTGTAAATGGTTGTGGGGCCAGATCAGATACCGTCCCGGATGCGCGGGTCGTGGCTTGTTGCGCGTTCAGCGCTTCTGCCGGCGTTCCAGGAACGCTTGCATGAGCCGCCGCGGCTCGTCGGTCATGTGCGCCTTCCCGATCGCCTCGATGCCGCGCTGAACCGCATCGGCGATTGCCATGCGCTCCCAGTCGGCGTGCAGCGCTTTCTGCAGCCGGATCGCGCGCGGGCCGGCCGTGATGATGGCTTCGACCCAGTATTCGACCGCTTCGTCGAGCGCGTCCGGTGCCACCAGGCGCTCGAGAAAGCCGCAGCGGTGCGCTTCGGCTGCATCGATCATCTTGCCGGTGAAAACCAGCTCCATCGTTTTGCCCCAGCCGATCAGGCGCGGCAGCAGGCACGCTTCCATGCCGGACGGAATGCCGTGCCGCACCTCCGGCATGCCGAACAGCGCATTGTCGGAGCCGACGCGCAGGTCGCAGGACGCGGCGATCTCCATCCCGGTGCCGAGGCAATATCCGTTGATGCGCGCAATCACCGGCACCGGCATGCGGCGCATGCTGTCGCAGGCGAGATGCGTCATGCGGCTGCCTTCGGCAGCGGCGTCGGGATTGGGAAACGTCGACATCTGCCCGATGTTGGCGCCGCCGATGAAGGACTTGTCGCCCGCACCGGTGATGACTGCGACGCGAAGCTCCGGGTCCTGCGCCAGCTCGCGCATGGTGGCTGCGAGCTTCGCCCGGTCCTCGGCCGCCAATGCGTTGCGCTTGGCCGGATTGTTGATCGTCACGTAGGCGACGCGCCCGCCTTCCTTGCGCGCCTCGATGCGGCCGAGAATCACCGGCTCCGGTGTCGCGCTCACCCGCCGCTGCTCCGAATCAGCGCACCGCGACCGGCCGGATCGCGACGCCGTCCTTGACGATGCGCTCGTCGAGCACGCCGGCGCAGGCGGTAATCGCCCTCAGGTTCGGTGTCGGCACGCCGGTCAGCTCGCCCATCTCGATGATTGCGAGATCCAGCGCCGCCAGCTCGAGCTGGCGCCCGGCGCGCACGTCCCCGAGCGTCGAGGACAGCATCGCGGGTCGGCTCGCGACCTCGGCCACTGTCTTGTCGACGTCGACGTTCAGCTTCGCCCCGACCGACTGGGCCACCGCGATCACTTCCTTCATCATTGCCACGGCCAGCTCGCGCGCCGGCGGATAGATCGCGATTTCGTTGTTGCTCGCCTGCGTCAGCGCGCAAAGAGGGTTCCACACCGAATTGCCGGCCATCTTGCCCCACTTCGCGCCGCGTATGTCGGTGCTGATCTCGCTCTTCCAGCCCGCGGCGCCCACCATCGCGACGATGTCTTCCAGCCGCCGGCTGCGGCTGTTATCCACTTCTCCGATCACCATGCGGTCCGACGGCAGATCGGCCACCGTGAGCACGCCCGGTCCTCCCGTCGTCGTCGGCAGAAACACCACGCCGCCGACGATCGTTTCGGCGGGGAAAACTCGCGCGAGCGTGCCGTCGACATCGAGCGTTTTCAGCCGGGTGCCCGCGTAGGGCGAATCGATGCCATCGAAATACCACCACGGCAGTCCGTTCTGCAGAAATACGAAGCAGCCGTCCTTGCTGCGCATCGAGGCGATGTGCTCGGCGTTGGGCGCGATCTGGTGCGCCTTGAGCGTGACGAACACGATGTCGTAGGGCGGCTTCTCCTCGCCCGGACGAACCGCATGGACCCGGATCGGATCCGGCCGGCCGCTGCGCTTGCCCTTGAGAACCAGTCCGCGCGTCGACAAAGCCTCGTGCTGCGCTCCGCGCGTGAGCAGCGTCACGTCGTTGCCGGCCGCCGACAGGATGCCGCCGAGATAACTGCCGATCGCGCCGGCGCCGTAGATGAGTACACGCATCGAGAATCTCCGAGTAGGTGAGTATCGCCCGGATGCCGGGCTGGTTCAGCGTCCGGTGCGGGTATACGTCCCGCTAGTGTCCTGAGTCAGAAGTTCGTCACCCCCGCGAACGCGGGGGTCCAGGCGGAGTCTCGTTCTGGATTCCCGCTTGCGCGGGAATGACGAATTACAACGAATTTACGATTCACCACACTAGCTCATCGCGCCAACGATCCGCTCGCGCGTCAGCGGCAGCTCCCGCACCCGCACGCCGGTCGCGTTGAACAGAGCGTTGGCGATCGCGCCGCCGGTCGGTCCCTGCGCGCCTTCGCCCGCGCCCTTGGACGGCTGTTCGGGGCGGTCGATCAATTCCACCTTCACCTGCGGCGCTTCGCCGAAGGTGAGGATGGGATAGTCTTCCCACTGGCGCGAGGTGACGAAGCTGGTGTCGAAGCGCACCGCCTCCTTGAGCGTCCAGCTCGTGGCCTGCACGATCCCGCCCTCGATCTGGTTGATGACGCCGTCGGGATTGACCACGCGTCCGACGTCGACCGCGGCCCACGCGCGCACGACTCGCAGGCCCTGTTCCAGCTCGACTTCCACGACAACCGCGCAATAGGAACCGAGGTTCTTGTACTTGCAGAACCCGATCCCGCGCCCGCGCACGCCGTCGCCCTTTTCGCCCGCTTTCCAGGCGGCCATTTGCGCTGCGCGCTCGATCACCGCCCGGCCGCGCGGGTCCTTCAGATGCCGCAGGCGAAACGCCACCGGGTCGGCGCCGCAACCGGCCGCAAGCTCGTCCATCATCGATTCGATGGCGAACACGTTGGCGAACCCGCCCAGTGCGCGCAAGGCCGAGATGCGAAGCGGCGTATCGGTGATGAGATGGCGCGCCACGCGCTGGCTCGGGAAGTCGTACAGTGGTATGGCATTGCGATGGCTTGCGCCGGCGGGCAGCGGCATGTCGACCGGGGGCGACACGGGGACGGGATCGGCCAGATGCGGCGCGGCGATCAGCGTGGACCCGGCGCCGCGGCCGGAGCGATTGCTATGCGGATTGCTCCAGACGTCGTGATTCCAGTCGACCACGTTGCCGGCTTGGTCGAGCGAGGCCGCGAGCTTCATCACCATCGCCGGGCCGAACGGCTCCCAGTTGAACTCCTCCTCGCGCATCCATTGCACCTTCACCGGGCGCGGGCTCGCCGCGCGGGCAAGCAGGGCAGCATCGAGCGCGACATCGTCGGCGCCGTTATGGCCGTAGCATCCCGAGCCGTCGGCGTGGTGCACGACGATGCGCTCGGCGGGCACGCGCAGGCACTTCACCATGTCGCCGCGCAACGGGAAGATGCCCTGGCTATGGCTCCAGATCTCGTAGCGATTGCCGTCGTAGCGCGCGACGGCGCACGACGGGCCGATCGAAGCGTGTGCGATGTACGGCTTGCGGTAAATGGCTTCGACCGTCACCTTGGCACGG
The DNA here is from genome assembly GCA_009377585.1 of Betaproteobacteria bacterium. Taxonomy (NCBI): domain Bacteria; kingdom Pseudomonadati; phylum Pseudomonadota; class Betaproteobacteria; species Betaproteobacteria bacterium. The sequence continues at coordinate 3,641 of WHTS01000031.1, read as the reverse complement.
CTCTTGGCGGCTGCGTCGTTCTTGTCGCTGACGACTTCGGTTTCGACCGGACGGCCGAGCAGGTAGTCGTAGATCTGCGCTTCGCCGGGAAGCTTCTGCGGCGCATCCCAAATGCAGCTCTTTTCAAGCGCCGCTTGCGCGCGAATCGCCTGTTCTTCGCGCTCGGCCACGACGCCGAGGAAGTTGCCGTCGCGCACGACCGCGATCACGCCGGGCAGCGCGCGCACCGCCGCTTCGTCCATCGAGCGCAGCGTCGCCGAATAGTTAGCCGGTCGCACCACGCGCCCGTGCGCCATGCCGGGCAGGTCGAGATCTTGCACGTACGATGGCTCGCCGAAGACTTTCGCCGGCAGGTCGATTCGCGGCGCCGCGCGACCCACGAGCGTGAGGTCGGCCGCCTGCTTCGGGCTCACCTGGCCGCTCGCTTCGAGGCCGAGATCGATCCCGGCGGCCAGGTCCCAGTAAGTGGCCTGCCTCCCGTCGGCATGGAAGATTCCCTCGGCGACCTGCAGCTTCTCGATCGAAACGCCGAGCCGGCGCGCCGCCGCTTCCAGAAAGAGCGCACGCACCTCGGCGCAGGCATAACGCACCGCCTCGCCCGATTCCTCCACCGAACGGCTGCCGCTCGTCATACCCTCGTTGGGATTCGACTCGGTGTTCGCCGTGAGGATGCGAACCTGGTCCAGGCGCAGATCGAGCTCGTCGGCCGCAATCTGCCCCAGCGCCGTGAGAATCCCCTGGCCGATCTCGACCTTGCCCACGCGCACGCCGACGGTCGCATCGGGATCGAAACGGATCCAGCGACCGAGGCTGCGGTTGGTATTGAGGCTGCCGGGCAGGACCGGTTTTTCGGCAGCGGCGCTCATTGGTCCTCTCCCAGCGCCTGCGCGGCGCGGTGGATGGCACGCCGGATGCGATTGTGGGTGCCGCAGCGGCACAAGTGACGTTCCAGAGCGGCATCGATCTCGGCATCGGTGGGATGCGCCGTACGGTCGAGCAGCGCCTTGGCGGCCATGATGATTCCGGTGATGCAGTAGCCGCATTGCGCGGCCTGCTCGTCGATGAACGCTTGCTGCAATGCGTGCGGCTTGTCGCGCGTGCCCAAGCCCTCGACCGTGGTGATCGATTTGCCGGCGACGGCCCACAGCGGCGTATCGCAGGAGAAGATGTCCTTGCCGTCCATGATCACGGCGCAGGCGCCGCATTGGCCGACCCCGCAGCCGTAGCGGGCGCCCTTGAGCTTCAAATCGTTGCGCAGGATGTATAGCAGCGGCGTATCGCCCTCGGCTTGCACGCTGCAGGACTTGCCGTTGACGCTGAGCTCATAGCTTTCGGGCATGACGGTTCCTCCATGGTGGAGCATTGTAATGGCCCGAGCCGGGGAAGGCGACGGCCGCCATGAATCTTTCGAGGAGACCGTGGGCCGCGGAACCACTGCCCTGATAGCGCACGAGCGAGCCAAGACGGCGGCTCTCCATGCGGGGTTGCCGCGAGTGGGGGCGCGGCGTTGCGGGGTTGCCGCGAGTGGGGGCGCGGCGAGCGGAACAGGATGCGAAAATGCGCATGGCGTAACGCCATGCGCATCGCAGGCAGTGGCCGTCGCAACGACGGCCTGGATTGAGACTACTCGTCGTTCGGCGAGTGCTCGGGCCGGCGCGTGCGTCCCACCGCGCCGACGATACCGGCGCCCAGGAGCACCAGCGCGCCGACCGCGATCCAGGTGGGTGACAGCCCGGCGACGCTCGCACCCCACGCCAGCCCGCCGATCAGGATGACGACGCCGATCAGATAGATGGCCATGTTCGACATGACGACCCTCGTGAGTATCGCGGCATACGGCGCGAGCTGCGCATTGCTATGTGCGCTTGCATGCCTGTGGGATTCGGCTTAGCGGCGCTTACCGACCTCGTTGCCGATCAGGCCGCCCGCGGCTGCGCCCGCCGCAGTGCCCAGCACGCCGCCACCGGAGACGGCCGCACCGCCAACTGCCCCTACTCCGGCGCCGACCAGAGCGCCCTTCTCCGCACTCGACATGCCATCGTAGGTCGCGCACCCCACGGAGCCCAGAGTCAATGCAGCCACTGTAATCCAAGCTTTGATATTCATAGTCTTTCTCCTGTCGTTTGAGCGAAATGTAAATGTCGCCACACGAATATCGCAACGCGCGCGCCCGCTCACAGGTAATAAGCCCAGATGCGGGCGAAGGCTTCCTTGAAGCGACTACCGAGGCCACGCGCGCGCCAGGTTTGCAGCGTGATCTCGTCCGAGCCAGACATCGCTCTTGCTCGGAACCATGAGACGCACATCCACGCCGCGCGCGGCTGCGCCCTTGAGCGCGGCGACGGTTTGCGGATCGGGCACGAAGTAACCGAAGGTGAGCCAGGCGCGCTGCTCGGCATGGCCGATTGCCGAAAGGACCTCGACATAGACCTCGTTGCGCTTGGTTTGCGGGTCTTGCGCGATGACGCGCATGGTTTCGTTGCCGGCGGGTTTCGGCGCCGGGCGTGCGCGCATGGCCGGCGCGCCCTCGCAGTTTTGCGCTTGCCACGCTGAATCGAACAGGCGGGAGAATTCCGTCACCACGGGCCCTTCGAGCTCGATGTGCGTGTCGCGCCAGCCGATTTCTTCCGAAGGAGTGCGCGATTTTCCGAACGAGCCCGAGGAGTAGACGCTGCTGATGTTGATGCCGCCGGTGAAGGCGACACGCTGGTCCACCACCAGGATCTTGCGGTGGTCGCGGTTGTGAATCGATAGCCGCGGCTTGTCCTCGGTGGGCTTGATGGGGTTGAACACACACACCGCAATGTCGGCCGCTTCGAGACGCTCGAAGTATTCCTTGGGCGTTTTCAGCGACCCGATCCCGTCGTACAGGACCCGCACGCTGACGCCGTGGCTGCGTCGCTCGGTGAGAAGCTCCGCGAGCCGGTCGCCGAGCTCCCCGGCTTCGAGAATGTAAGTCTCCAGATCGATCGATTCCCGAGCCGCAGCAATTGCCTTGAACATCGCTTTGTGCGTCTGCGGACCGTCGACCAGCAAACGAGAACGGTTGCCGACCAGCAACGGACGCTCGACATGTTCCTCGACGTACGCCAGATGGCGCGCGAGCAGCTCGCTGGTCGTGTCTTTCTCGATACGCTCGACCACCACGGTGGACTCTGCGGCGCCCAACACCCGCTTTCCGTCCGACGTGGCCGGGGCAACGGTGACGACTGCGGGTTTACGCCCGGATTGCGCTTTGCCGGTGGTGGAGGACACGACGGGTAAGGTGGTCGCACAGCCTGCCAGAGCGGTAAGCGTCGCGATCGTCGCCGCGCGGCCGAGCCAGGTTGCAGCGGACCACATTTTTCTTCCCTGGGCACTTCGCGATGTCCGCGGCATATCCGACGGCATGCCGGATGAGAGCGTTACCGCTCCGCGGCGGTGGCTGGTGTCTAATTGAAGAGCAGGTAGATGATGACCAGCACGAATGCCGGGACACCGAGAATCCAGGCGATCAGGTACTTGCCCATGACGTTTCCTTGGCGGTGGTTTGTGACGACGGGACAGAGCACGGCCTGTGCCCGGCTGTCATCGCAGATGCCGCGCCTGCTCCTGGCGTGCGTGCTCGAGCGACAAGGCCGCCTGCGCCTGGTCAGGGCTTA
>WHTS01000030.1 GCA_009377585.1 Betaproteobacteria bacterium | reverse complement strand
CAAACGGCGCGAAAAAGACCCTTGAGATAGAGCGCCTCGAAGAAAACGCACGAACAAAATCCACGACGTTCATCCCGACCAATTCACACGACTATCGGAACGACGATGACACTCGCGCGAGTAACCGAGACGGCGCAGGGCGGCGTTTACCGTGTTCTCGCTCATCGAGCGACCGTTGGTCCGGGCGCCGGGGAAGACGAAACGCTTCTCGCCGGTTGCTGCATGGAGCTCGCGCAAGATATCGAGCGCCTGTCTCGAGAGCGGAACGATGTGCTGTTCGCGTGCCTTCATGCGTTTGGCGGGGATGCGCCACTCCGCGCCGTCGAGCTCGAATTCGCTCCACTCCGCCTTGCGCAGCTCACCTGGTCGCACGAACAGGAGCGGGGCAAGTCCCAGGGCGCACTTGGTGATGAGTGCCCCGTTGTAGCCCTCGATCGCGCGCATCAGCTCGCCCACGCGCTTGGGCTCGGTGATCGAAGCGTGGTGCCGCTCCTTCACCGGCGTCAGAGCACCGCGTAGATCGCCGCAGGGATCTCGAACTGCACGACCGGTGGCGACCGCGTAGCGAAACACCCGGCCGCAGTTCTGCAACGCGCGATGCGAAGTCTCGATGGCGCCGCGGGATTCGATTCGCCGGAGGATGGCGAGGAGCTCCGGCGCGGTGATCTCGCCGATCGGGCGCTTGCCGATCCAGGGGAATACGTCGCGCTCCAGCCGCCGGATGATCTTGTCGGCGTGGCCGGGCGCCCAAGCCTGGGAATACTTTTCATACCACTCGCGAGCCACCACCTCGAACGCGTTTTCGGTGCTCGCGACGACCGCAGACTTTTGCGCCTTGCGATGCTCACTCGGATCAATGCCGTTTGCGAGCTGCTTGCGCGCCTCGTCACGTCGGTCGCGTGCATCCTTGAGGGACACCTCGGGGTAGGTGCCGAGCGACAGTTGCTTCTCCTTACCGAGATAGCGGTACTTCAGTCGCCACCATCGCGATCCGTTCGGATTGACGAGTAGGAACATGCCGCCGCCATCAAAAAGCTTGAGCGGCTTCTCGGTAGCGCGCGCGTTCTTGATGGCTGTAGCGGTCAGCGGCACGGCGGGGGCAACAGCTCTTGAGGGTAGTCGTTTCAGACCGAGTTGCCCCCAAAGTTATCCCCGCACTCGCCCGGCTGTCAAGAGATGCTCACAGCCCTCTCGGACTATACCGCTATGACTTCACTTAATTTTTTGGATTACTGCGGAACTGCCTGGACACTGCTGGAAGGGGTTCTGGTGGCCAAGGGCGGAATCGAACCACCGACACAAGGATTTTCAGTCCTCTGCTCTACCAACTGAGCTACTTGGCCTTCCGGTGTTGCAACAGCTATTTCAAATCCTCTGCTTTGTCGCGCACACCTGGCCAGGCTTGCTCGGCAGGCACGCTTAACGACGCGGCGCGCCGAAACAGCAGGCGCGCCGGGAACGCCGGATTATACGGAAAAAAACTCGAGATCGCCCATTGAGCCGTGACCCGGTCGCCCATTGAGCCGTGACCCGGTCGCCCATTGAGCCGTGACCCTATGGATTTAGACGCCCGCACGCCAAGGGCACGAGATTCGCACCGCCGTGACACGCACGCCGGATCGGTGGGATGGCTCGCGAGCTTGCCGCGACGTGCGTCTCTGGTCGCCGGGTGTCCCCGGCCGTCATCCAAGGAGAAAGCCATGACCGTCGCGCGAATCACCGAAATCAGCAGCGTCAGCACGAAGAGCTTCGAAGACGCCATCATCCAGGGTGTCGAGCGCGCCAACAAGACGCTGAAGAACCTCAAGGGCGCCTGGGTGAAGGATCAGGAAGTGAACATCGACAACGGCAAGATCAGCGGCTACAAGGTAATCCTCAAGGTTACGTTCGTTCTGACCGATTGATCACGCGACATCGGCGGCATGCGCGCGGCGCTCACCGGGGCCGCTTCGCCGACTTGGGGCTGCTGCCTCGATCGGTGCCGCTCGGCACGTTTCAACAACCCGGCAAGTTTCCCCGCAAGACCGGGCTTTGACGGGGCGCCCCGGCGCGGATGCCTGCGATGCCGGCATTCGGCGATGTAACCGAGCCGCTCGCCGCAGAAGCGATCGCCTGCGGTTGCAATCCTGGTCAAGGGGCGATCGGCGGCGACCCGGTCTGCGCGCGTTTCCTTGCGATCGACCGATGGGCGCTTTACAGTCCCCATTCGGTCCACGGAGGAAGCGCCATGCCCGCAATCAACTATCTGCCCGATATTCTCGAAACCCCCGAGGCGCAACAGCTCGCCACCGGCTTCATATTCACGGAAGGCCCGCTGTGGCATCCCGACGGTTTCTACTATTTTGTCGACATCCGCACCAACAGTCTCTACCGCCTCACGCCGGGCAAGTCGGCCGAGCTCGTGACCAAGACCCAGGGCGGCAACGGCACGACGTTCGACTTGCAAGGGCGCCTGGTCATCTGCGAAGGCGAGGGCCGCCGGGTCTCGCGCCTGGGTGCCGATGGCAAACTCGAGCCGATCGTCGAGCGCTTTCAGGGCGGGCGCTTCAATCGTCCCAATGATGTGGTATGCCGTTCCGACGGCAGCCTCTTCTTCACCGACCCGGACAAGCGGGTCGCCTATGGCGAACGCGAGATCCCGCCGCCGGCGGGCGTCGACAACCTGTGGGACGGCGCCCGCGTGTACCGCATCTCGCCCGCCGGCGAGCCGAGCGTCGTCGCCCATTGCGAGTATCCGAACGGCCTCGCGTTCTCGCCCGACGAGCGTACCCTGTATGTTGCCAACACCCGCTCGACCAAGTATTTGCACGCGATCGATGTCGATGCGGAAGGCAAGATGACGGGGCGGCGCATCTTCGCCGACATGAACCTCGGCTCGCAGCCGGGCATTCCGGACGGGATGAAGGTCGACAGCCAGGGCAACGTCTACTGCACCGGGCCCGGCGGGATCTGGGTGATCTCCCCGCGCGGAGAGCGCATCGGCACCATCGCCTTTCCCGAACAAGCGGTCAATTTCACGTTCGGCGGCGACGACTTGCGAACGCTCTTCTGCTGCGCGCACACGTCGGTCTACACCCTGCGCGTCCGGATTCCCGGCAACCCGCATCCCTGGTACCGGCTGCGTAAACGCTGATCGGTCCGGACGGTTGCGGCGGGCGAGGGCACGCGACTCCCGCGCGGATCGCCCGCCATCCGGCCGGTGCATCGACGCGGCCCGTGCCCCTTGCGATGGGGAGAGTTCCTTTGCAGCACCCTGGTCGCGTGGTAGCGTTCCCGTGTTGTCAACCGAGAATCCTGTCCACCGATGAGCGGCCGAGCGCGTTACATGGTCGTGCTACCCGGGCGTGGATGCAAACGAGGTAAAGAAATCCCGGCGGCCTTACGTTAATTCCGCATGTCCCGCTACAAGCTAACTCGCGAGAGCATTCTCGACGGCAGTCTGCGCGCCGCCTCCCAGGCGTTGCTGGGGGTCAACGCGCGCTACCTGAGCGACGAGGAACGCGCACGCCAGATCGAGCAGGCGCTCGTCTCGGCACCTGATCCCGATGCCATCTGGGTATTCGGTTACGGGTCGCTCATGTGGAACCCGGCATTCCACTTCGCCGAGCGCAGAACCGCCCGCATCCACGGCTATCACCGCCAGTTCTGTCTTTGGGCGCGCGCCGGGCGCGGCAGCCCCGAGCGGCCCGGTCTCATGCTCGGCATCGAACCGGGCGGAAGCTGCAACGGCGTGATCTACCGGATTGCGCCTGGGCTGGTGAAAAGCGAGCTGGATGTGCTGTGGCGGCGCGAGATGAACTCGGCTGCCTATCGGCCCGAATGGGTCGCCGCGCGCACTCGCGAGCGGACGGTGCACGCCATCACGTTCGCTGTGAACCGGTCGCACGAACGCTATATCGGAGATCTCGACCTGGTCTCGACCGCGCGCTACCTGGCGCAAGGCGCCGGCCCCCTGGGGCTGTGCTGCGACTATCTGTTCGAAACCGTTACGCACCTGCGCGAACTGGGCGTGCGCGATCGGCACCTGGAAGTTCTGGAAGCGCACGTCCGGATGCATTGCGGGCGTGGTGAAGCGGCGGTGCAAGCGGCGGGCGAACGGTCTTGCGCATGATGATGGCGTCGAACGCGCGGTAGCGGCCCGCAGGAGCGAGGCTCACGAGGCGACGGTATCCGGGGCCCCGGCGGTCATCGCGGTCAGGATGGCGTCTTTCATTGCAGCGCGCGCCGCCTCGGTCGTGGCTTCGCCAGGACATGCTTCCAGGGCGATGAACGCAGGCGGCTGGAACACGAGGATGCGCTCGCCGAGCGTCAAGGCCTCGTCGATCGAATGGGTGATGAAGATGCTGGTCTTGCGGTTCTCGCGCACCAGGCGCACGAACTCGGCGCGCAGCTTCGCGCCCGTCAGCTCGTCGAGCGCGGAGAAGGGTTCGTCGCAAAGCAGGATCTCCGCATTGACCGCGAATGCGCGTGCGATGGATACCCGCTGGCGCATGCCGCCCGAGAGCGCATGCGGATAGGCATCCTCGTAGCCTTCGAGCCCGAGGCGGCGCAGCCAGTCGCGCGCGACGGCGAGCCGCTCGCGTTCTTCTCGATGGTTGAGCTCGAGCCCGTAGGAGACGTTATGCAGTGCCGTGCGCCAGGGAAGCAGGCGGTCGGACTGGAATACGACCGCGATCTTGCCGCGGAACCAGTCGAAGTCGTGGAAGGGATCGCGCTCGTACACGCGAACGCCGCCGGAGGTGGGCTCGAGCAGCCCGGTGAGGAGGTTGAACATGGTCGACTTGCCGCAGCCGGTGCGTCCGACGACCGCGATCACTTCTCCCGACGCGACCTCGAACGACAGGTCCTTGACGGCGTAGGCGGGCAGCTCGCGGCCGGCCTTGTCGGTAAAGCGCTTGCAGACGTTGTCGAAGCGGATGATCGGTTCGGTCATCGCACGCTCACAATCCGCGCTCGGACTGCGCGCGGTAGCGCAGCAGCCGGTTCTCGATCAGCGTGATGATTTGCTGCGTGCCGAGCACGAAGAGCACCAGCAGCAGCGTCCAGGCGAGCGCCCCGGCCAAGTCGAACAGTTGTTGCATCTGCAGCAGCTGATAGCCCACGCCACCGGTCGCGCCGACCAGTTCGGCGACCACCACGACGCGCGACCCGTTGCCGATGTTCACCTTCCAGGCGGTCAGGATGCCGGGCACTACGGTGGGCAGCACGACGGTGCGGAACATGTCGTAACGGCTTGGCCGGAAGGACAGCGCCATTTCGTGCAGATCCTTCGAGATCGAGCGATATGCGTCGAGCACCTGGAAGGTGAAGGCTGGAACCGTGGTGGCCACGATGATGAACCAGATGCGGAATTCGATCGTCTTGAACCAGATGATCGAAATCACGACCCAGGACAGCGCCGGGATCCCCTGGTTGAAATGCAGGATGGGGAAAAGATAGTCGTTGGCTTTGCGCGACTTCGCCATCGCCACGGCGAACAGGGTGCCGAACAGGAACGCACCGGCGAGACCCGCAAGAATGCGCAGCGCCGTCGCGCCTGCATTGCCGACCAGTTCCCACGAGCCGAAGATCTTGGCGAGCGCGGCGCCGATCGCCGGCAGCGGCGGGAACAGGTAAGGGGGAAAGAACAGCGAAGCGATCTGCCAGGCGATCGCGAGGCCCAGCATGGCGAACAGCGCCTCACGGCGCACGGTCAGGTGCCGCAGCATCGTATGAAATCTACTTCAGCGGTGAGCCGTAGATCGCGCCCGCTTCCGGCATCTTGTCGAGATACTTGGTGGAAACGCCCGCGCGGAATACGGCTTCGATTTCCTTACGAATCTCGGCCGCGCCGGCCACGTTTATGCCGAGCCGGTCGTTGTTCTCGATCAGCGCCTGGATGGCCGCCTGGTCCGCGCTGCTCGCTTTCGGCAGGATCAGTGCCGCGGCCTTGGCCGGGTTCTTGCGTGTCCACTCGGCGGCCGCCTTGTAGGCGGAATAGAGCGGCTGCACGAGATGCGCGTTCTGCTTCACCCACGCTTCCTGCGCAGCCACGCCCAGTGTCGGAATCGAATCGCCGCCCGCGAACTCGCGCCATTGCCGGCGGATGTCCAGGTCGAGCGTGCGAACCGTAGGCTTCTTCGCCAGCAACTGCGTGTAGCCCGGCTCCCACAATTGCACGGCATCGGCGCGCTCGGCCATGGCGTAGCTCATGAGCCCGGGTGGTGCGGTATTGACCACGTTCGCCTTGCTCATGTCGAGCCCCTGGCGGCGCGCGAACCAGTCGATCATCGCGAAGTTGGTCGTCACGCGCGCCGCGGCGATCTGCTTGCCGGCGAGGTCCTTCACCGTCTTGACGTCGTTGTTGGACGTCACCAGCGCGCCCCAGAAATCGAACAGGTTGAAAAGATACGTGACCGGCACGCCGCGATTGCGCGCAACGGCGATGGTGAGCGTGGCGGCGCTGCCACCCACCTGGAACTCGCCGGAATTGAACTGGGTGACATAGGCATCCGGCGGACGCTGGACGAACGTGATGTCGAGCCCGTTGGCGGCGTCGAACTTGTTGGCCTTGATGATCGGCGGCAGGAACGCGCCGAGAGAGGGCGGCACGAAGATCGCGATCGTGATCTTGGCCGGTGTCGCCTGCGCCTGCGCGCCGATCGGAAGCAGCGCGCACAGCAGGACGATACAACTGCATACGAACTTGGCGTTCATGCTTCTCCTCCTGGGTGGGCGGTCAGCCACTCGAAGTTGTTCGCTTCCTTTCACTTGCAGTGCGCGCATCGGCATGCAGGCCGATGCCGTTCGGCCGGCGCGGACTCTGGTCCGCTGTTTCCCGGCCGCGCCTCCCGGCCCATCTCCCAGGGAAGGAGGCAGTCTTGTGTGCCCACTGACAGCAGAAACCGAACCGCAGAACCGGATTGCGGCTCCTCACGAGTTCACGGCGTCCGCTGCAGTTGCGCGCCGGCATCCCGAATCGCACGCCAGATGCGCTCCGGCGTGGCCGGCATCTCCACATGGCGCACGCCGAATTCGGACAGTGCATCGACGACCGCGTTGACGACCACGGCGAGCGCGGGCGTGGTGCCGCCTTCGCCGGCCGGGCGCAGTCCGAGCGGATGCGTCGTCGACGGCACTTCGCTGATGTGCGTTACGAAGGAGGGGAACTGATCGGCGCGCGGCATGGTGTAGTCCATGAAGGAGCCTGCCAGCAGCTGGCCGTCTTCCGGATCGTAGTAGCAGTGCTCGTACAGCGCCTGGCCCGCGCCCTGCACGATGCCGCCGTGCGTCTGGCCGTGAACGATCATGGGGTTGACCGCGCGCCCGGCATCGTCGACGGCGGCATAGCGCACGATCGCGACGCTGCCGAGCTGCGGATCGATCTCCACTTCGCACACGTGCGCGCCGTAGGGAAAGCTCGCCTCCTTCACCGTCTCGTCGGAAAACGCCGCGAGCGGTCCACGCAAGTCGTCGGGCAGGTCATCCAGGCGCTCGGCCGCGGCCGCGACATCGAACAGCCCGACGGTGCGTCCGCTGTCGGCAATCGTGAAGCGTCCGGCTTCGAACACCACCCGGCTGGGATCGCTTTCGAGCAGGCGCGCGGCGATGCGCTTGCCCTTGTCGACGATCTGGCGTGAGGCATTGAACACGACGATGCTGACGAGTCGCATGCCCCGGCCCGAGTGCGTGCCGCCGCCGACTTTCACGATGTCGGTGTCGCCGGCGATGATGTCGACTTGCTCCAGCGCCACGCCGAGCCATTCGGTAACGAGCTGGGCGAAGCTGGTCTCGTGGCCTTGGCCGTTGGAGACCGTGCCGACCACGACCGAGACCCGTCCTTCGGGATGCACGGTGATCTCGGCGCGTTCTCTCGGCACGCCGGTCGCGGTATCGACATAGTTCGCCACGCCGATTCCGCGCACCTTGCCGCGCCGGCGCGCTTCCTCGCGTCGGGCCGGGAAGCCCGCCCAGTCGCCCAGCTCGAGCGCTTTCGCCATCACCCCGTGGTAGTCGCCGCTGTCGTACACCATGCCGAAGGGGTTGGTATACGGCAGCTCGGCTTGCGTCAGCAGGTTGCGGCGGCGCAGCTCGATGCGATCGAAGCCGCATTCGCGCGCGGCCAGGTCGATGAGGCGCTCCATCACGTACATCACCTCGGGCCGGCCGGCGCTGCGGTATGGGCGCGTGGGTGAAGTGTTGCTGAGCACCGCCCGGGCGCGAAAGAATGCGCACGGCACCCGGTAGATGCTCGTCATGATCTCGATGCCCTTCTGCAGCGGCGAGAAGTTGGTCGGATGCCCGCCGGCGTTGCCGATGTTGGAACCGCGGATGGCGAGGAAGCTTCCTTGGGCGTCGAGCGCGAGCTCGGCCTCCACCGCGAGGTCCCGCGCCTGGTAGTCGGCGAGGAAGGCCTCGTGCCGTTCGCAGGTCCATTTGACCGGACGCCCGACCCGCCGCGCCGCCCATGCCACCACGCAGAATTCGGGATAGATCATCCCACGGGTGCCGAAGTTGCCGCCGATGTCGCGCATCACCGCCCGCACCTGGGTGGCCGGCACGTTCAGCACCGTGGCGAGATCGTCCTTCAGGCGCACCGCACCGCCGCTGCCGGCATGCAGGGTGTAACGCTGGGCGGCGGCATCGTACTCGGCCACCGCGGCGCGCGGCTCCATCGTCACGCCGGTCACGCGATTGATCCGCGTCTCGAATCGAACCACGTGTGCGGCGCACGCGAACGCCGCTTCGGTGGCCTCGCGTTGGCCGGCGTCGGCATCCAGGCAGACGTTCGATCCGGCTTCGTCCCAGACACGGGGCGCATCGGGCTGCGCTGCCGCGACGGTGTCGATTACGGCGGGCAGCACCTCGTAGTCGACCGCGACTTGTTCAGCGCCGTCCTTGGCGATCGCCACGCTCTCCGCAATCACCACCGCAAGCGCTTCGCCGACGAAGCGCACCTTGTCGGCTGCGAGCGGATAATGCGGCGCGGTGAATATCGGCGTGCCATCGCGGTTCGTCAGCCGGATCTCGGCCGGGTGCATCGACAGCGGATGATGCGGCAACGGATTGAGTCGGTCGGCATGCAGGTCCTGTCCGGTCAGCACCGCAGTCACGCCCTGAATTGCGAGCGCCGCGCTGGTGTCGATCGCCCGGATGCGCGCGTGCGCGTGCGGCGAGCGTACGAATATCGCGAACAGCTGTCCGGGGAGGTTCAGGTCATCGCTGAACGAGCCTTTGCCCGTGAGCAGGCGCTCGTCTTCCTTGCGGCGGACCGGTTGTCCGATGCGGGTGCTATCGAGCTCTACCGATTTCATGACCGCTCGTCCCTCCCTTGCAGGGCGCGCATCGGCATGCAGGCCGATGCTGTTCGGCCGGCGCGGACCATGGTCCGCGAATTCCCGGCCTTACCCCCCAGCCCCTCTCCCGGGGGGAGAGGGGAGCGTCGTGTCCGTATTGAACTGTCGTCCAATACGGAAGAGGAGAAATCGCGACTTCGTCCATTCGCGTTCCAGGTTGGTCGCGAGAGCGCGCATGCAAAAGCGAATTCAGCATACCATAGGGCATCGCACGTACACGCGATGCTCGGGGGCAGGGCCGGGGCATGTGGGCTCCTGGTCTTCATCGTCCCTGCGGCGGAGCTTGCGCCCGAGTGGTGCTTGCGCCCGAATGGTTTCACCGCGGGCGGGGCTCGCAGGATGCAAGGGCGTCCTGAATTTCCGCGTGCTCGAAAGTGACTTGGAGCAGCCCTGATGCAGCAGCCGATTCCGGCGGTGATCCTGCTGAGCGGAGGGCTCGACTCCGCCACCGTGCTCGCGCTGGCGCTGCGCGACGGCTACGCCTGCCATGCATTGAGTTTCCGCTACGGGCAGCGACACGCGATCGAGCTGGATCGCGCCGCCACCATCGCGCAGCAGCTGGGCGCGGTGCGGCATGTCGTCCTCGACATCGATCTGCGCCGCTTCGGCGGCTCGGCGCTCACCGCCGACATTCCGGTGCCGAAGCAGCGCTCCGCCGAGGCGATCGGACACGGCATTCCGGCGACCTACGTACCGGCGCGCAATACCGTGTTCCTGAGCCTCGCGCTGGCGTGGGCCGAGACGCTCGCCGCCGCCGACATCTTCATCGGCGTCAACGCGCTCGATTACTCCGGCTATCCGGACTGCCGGCCGGAGTTCATCGCGGCTTTCGAGCTCATGGCCAACCTCGCAACCCGGGCCGGCATCGAGGGCGAGCGGCGGCTGCGCATCCATACGCCGCTCATCCACATGAGCAAGGCCGACATCATCCGCAAGGGCGCCGAGCTTGGCGTCGACTACGCCCTCACGTTGAGTTGCTACGATCCCGCGCCGAGCGGGGCGCCATGCCGCGCGTGCGATGCCTGCCTGCTGCGGGCAAAAGGCTTCGCCGAAGCCGGCATGGAAGACCCTGCGGTGATGCGATCGGGAATCTGAGCGCCTTTTGAGCGTTCGCGAAGTAACCCCCTTGTATGTTTTGTCCCATGGGGTCTGGTTGTCTTCCCTCTCCCTCCGGGAGAGGGATCGAGGGGTGAGGCCGGGAATTCGCGGACCATGGTCCGCGCCGGCCGAACGGCATCGGCCTGCATGCCGATGCGCGCACTGCAAGTGAGGGAAATTATGCGTCATGCGCACGATTTCCCTCACCCCCAGCCCCTCTCCCGGGGGGAGAGGGGAGCTTCGTGTGCCCGCCAGCTCTTGTCGTGCATCATGCCGGCCCGACCGGCGCCGGCGAAACATGCCAGATGTCGCGGCAATACTCGCGGATCGCGCGGTCCGATGAGAAAAAGCCGATGCGTGCCACATTGCATATCGACATCCGCGTCCAGCGCTCGCGGTCGCGGTAAGCCCGATCGACATCGTCCTGGCAGTCGACGTAGGCGCGGTAGTCGGCGAGGAGCATGTAGTCGTCTCGCGCGAGCAGCGAGTCGATCAGCGGCCGGAAGAGCTGCCGGTCCCCGCCGCAAAAATGCCCGCACGCGATGAGATCGATGGCGGCCTTGAGCTCGAGATCGGATTCGTACAGGGCTCCGGGGTCGTAACCGCTCGTGCGCAGCGCATGCACCTCGGCCTCGGTGTGACCGAACAGGAAGAAGTTTTCGGCGCCGACCCGATCGCGAATCTCGACGTTGGCGCCGTCCAGCGTCCCGATGGTGAGCGCTCCGTTCATCGCGAACTTCATGTTGCCGGTTCCGGAGGCTTCCTTGCCTGCAGTCGAGATCTGCTCCGAAAGCTCGGCCGCCGGATAAATGAGCTCGGCCACTTGCACGCGAAAGTTCGGCACGAATACCACCCGCATGCGACCGTTCACGTCCGGATCGCCGTTCACCGTCTGCGCGATCGAAGTGATCAGCTTGATGATGCACTTGGCCATGTAGTAGCCGGGCGCCGCCTTGCCACCGAACACGTACACGCGCGGCACGATGTCGAGCGCCGGGTTGGCCTTCAGGCGCAGATAGCGGGTGACGATGTTGAGCGCGCTCAGATGCTGGCGCTTGTACTCGTGGATACGCTTCACCTGGATGTCGAACAGCCAGGCCGGATCGATCTCGATTCCGCAATGCGTGCGCACGTGGCTCGCCAGGCGCGTCTTGTTGGCTTGCTTGATATCACGCCAGCGGGTCCGAAAGTCGTCGCGCCCGATATGCGCTTCGAGTCCCGCGAGCCTGTCGAGCTGCGTGCTCCAGCCCTCGCCGATGGATTCGGTGATGAGCGCACTCAATCCTGGATTGGCGAGCTGCAGGAAGCGCCGCGGCGTGACGCCGTTGGTCTTGTTGCCGAACTTTTCCGGCCACAGCTCGTAGAACCCATTCAGCACGCTTTCCTGCAGGAGGCGCGTATGCAACGCGGCCACGCCGTTGATGGCATGCGATCCCACGCAGGCGAGATTCGCCATGCGCACGCTCTTGTCGCCCGACTCGTCGATGAGCGACAGGCGCGCGATCCGCGCCTCGTCGCCGGGATAGCGCCGCCGCACCTCGTTCAGGAACCGGTGATTGATCTCGAACACGATCTCGAGGTGGCGCGGCAGCATGCGCCCGAACAACGGCAGCGGCCAGGTTTCCAGGGCTTCGGGCAGCAGCGTGTGATTGGTGTAGCCGAACAGCGCCTGCGTGATGTGCCAGGCCTCGTCCCACGGCAGCAGGTGCTCGTCGACCAACAGGCGCATCGCTTCGGCGATGGCCAGTGCCGGGTGCGTGTCGTTCAATTGCGCGGCGTACTTCTCGTGCAGGCTGTCGACGCCCGTTCCCGGCACCTGCAGGTGGATGCGAATCATGTCCTGCAGTGAGCAGGAGACGAAGAAGTACTGCTGCGAGAGCCGCAGCGCCTTGCCCGCGGCGGCCTGATCGTTCGGATAGAGCACCTTGGAGATGGTCTCGGAGCGCACTTTCGCATCGACCGCGCCGTAGTAATCGCCGACATTGAAGGCCTGGAAGTCGAACGACTCGACCGCTCGCGCGTGCCACAGCCGCAGAAAATTCGCGCCGTCGGTGCGATAGCCGTGAATCGGCGTGTCATAGGCCACGCCGCGCACTTCGCGCTCCGACACCCAGCGCACGCGGTGGCGGCCGTGGTCGTCGGTATACGTCTCGGTATGGCCGCCGAACTTCACTCCGAACGCGATCGTCGGGCGCGCAATCTCCCACGGGTTGCCGTAGCGCAGCCACTTGTCGGTGCACTCCACCTGCCAGCCGTCGCGAATCTCCTGGTCGAAGATGCCGAACTCGTAGCGAATGCCGTAGCCGATCGCCGGCACCTTCAGCGTCGCCATCGATTCCATGTAGCAGGCGGCCAGACGCCCGAGGCCGCCGTTGCCGAGCCCCGGCTCTTCCTCGTGCGCGATCAACGCGTCCAGGTCGATGTCGAGGCTGTGCATCGCCTCGCGAACGGCCTCGGTGATGCCGAGGCTCAGCATGTTCGCCGCCAGATGCGGACCGAGCAGGAACTCCGCGGACAGGTAGCACACAGTGCGCGAGGCGTTGCGCCGGTACGATTCGGCCGCACGCAGCCAGCGCTCCAGCAGGCGGTCGCGCACGGTGTGCGCGAGCGCCTGGTACTGATCGTTCAGGGTCGCGACAAGCGGGAAACGGCCCTGGATGTAGCGCAGGTTGTCCAGGAAATCCTGCTTGATCGCCTCGACGCCGAGGCCGGTGCGGACCGGCTCGGGCGACCGCTCGGATGCACGCATGCTCACTCCTTGGCTAGTGTCCTGCGTCCTCCGGGGTTCGTTGCTGCAACCCCAATCGTGTGCCCCGCGCGAATTTCGGACTCGAGGACACTGAATGCCGCTTGAATTGCGCTGCCACAAGCCGCATCCTGAACGGCCGCTGGCAAGCGCAGATACGTCGAAAGTTCGTCGTCATGTCCGAATACACGTTCGTGTTGAGGCCCGAGTCGTTCTGCATTCGGCGCATTCCGCTCGATTGGCCGCTGGATCCGCGCCGCCTGAACGCCGACTGGTATTCCATCACGCGCAACGCCGAGGAGCTCTCCCTGGTCGTCCCGGAGCATGTCGACATCGACGCCGGTGAATGCGAGCGCGGGTGGTCCTGCCTCACGATCCAGGGCACGCTGGAGTTCGGCATGATCGGCGTGCTCGCCGCCGTTTCCCGAATACTCGCCGAGGCCAACGTCAGCATTTTCGTGGTTTCCACGTACAACACCGACCATTTCCTGGTACGCGCCGAGGATCTCGACACCGCCGTTGCGGCACTGACCCGGGCCGGTCATCGCGTGGCCCGGCCGTAACGGAATGCCGCATCCGCGGCGATCAAACGCTATCGTACCTCCGCTACAGAGGTTTCTACAGAGTCTGACACGCGCGATCCCTCGCTTCCAACCTCTTGTTTGTCCCAATGGCTATGCTTGTCTTCCCTCTCCCTTCGGGAGAGGGATCGAGGGGTGAGGCCGGGAATTCGCGGACCATGGTCCGCGCCGGCCGAACGGCATCGGCCTGCATGCCGATGCGCGCACTGCAAGTGAGGGAAAATAATGTGTCATGCTTAGGACTTCCCTCACCCCCAGCCCCTCTCCCGAAGGGAGAGGGGAGCCTCGAGCGCACGGTGGCTTTGTCAACTGCTTTGCGGACCCTCGACAAGTATTCGCAGAAGCGCGCTCCGCTCGCCTGCTTCTTGCATGATGACGGGCGGATCATCCCTGCCTATGGAACACGCCATCGATCGCGCCGCACGCACGGATGCCGGCGCTGCCTCGCCAGCGGCCGAAGAAAGTGCTTCGGTGCTGCGCGAAATTGCGCCCATGTGGGAATTCGCGCGGCACAGCGGCATTGCGCAGGAGCTGCACGCGCTCGCTCGCCCGCGGCCTGGACGCTCGCTGGCTGCGGCGGCGCTGGACTGGATCGCGATCGCGCTGGCCGCGGCCGCCGTCGTGCGCTACGGCTGGATCGCGCTGCCGCTCGCCCTGCTAATCGTCGGCAACCGCCAGCGCGCGCTCGGAAACCTGCTGCACGACGCATCGCATCGATCGTTCGATGAGCACCGCACGCGGGCTGCATGGCTTGCGAACGTGCTGTTCTGCTGGCCGCTGTGGGTCTCGATGCATCTCTATCGGCGCGAGCACAATCGTCATCACCGTTTCCTCGGCGATCCGCGGCGCGACCCCGATTTCATTCACGACGCCGGCTGCCTGCACCGGGGTTGGGCGTCGGTGTGGTGGGATCAGATCACATCCGGGCGGATGCTGCGCCTGTCCCTGTTCAGTCACCTTCCGCGCATGTCGGGGCGCGCGCTGCTGGGTGTGGCCGGCTGGTGGGGCGCCGTACTGGGGCTCATCGCCTTCGCTTCGGGGCCTGGCAACGCGCTCGTCTGCGCCGGCGTGTGGATCGCGGCGCGCGTGCTGGTATTTCATCCCATCACGACATTTCGCGAGATTTCGGATCACGTCGGTCTCGTTCCGGGGAGCCTCATCGGCTTCAGCCGCAACCATCCGTTCGACGGCATCCTGGCGCAGTTGATCCATCCGCATCACAACGGCTACCACCTGCTGCACCACCTCGTTCCCGGCATGCCGTTCCATGCCCTGCCGCGCGCGCACGTGTTGCTGCTGCGCTGGCCGCCTTATGCGGCGGGCGAGCAGTGCATCTCGTATTTCCTCGGCCCGGGAGCCGCGACCGAATCCTGGGTGCGGCGCTGGTTGCCTTCGCCGAACGCGCGCGGCTAGTGCAGCGCGCGGTACTCCTCGATCACCGCCGCGATCCCGTTCACCGAATCCAGCCGCTGCGGATCGAATTCGACCTCGCCGAAGTCGACCGCAAAGTCGCCTTCGAGGAAGGTCACCAGCTTCACCACCGAGAGCGAATCCAGGCGGCCGACCTTGATCAAGGATTCGCTGTCGGAAAAGGCGCCATGGTCGTCGTGGTCGCGCAGCATGCCGGCAACGAACCCACGAACCTTGTCTAGATCGCTTGCATTCATCGGTCGATCCTGAACGTTTCGAACACAAAAGCGAAGTGCTGTCGCAACTCGACATGCCGCTGTGGCGCAGCGAAGAAGCACAGGAAACAATGCAGCGCGCCGGCTGCGGGCGATGCTGGTTGCTGCGTGCGCTCAGCAGCGGACATCGGCGTTCTCCACTGCGGCGGCTTCGCCGCTTTTCCCTTCGGCATCGACCGCGAGCCGCTCGGCGAGCGCGTGCCGATCGAGCTTGCCGCTGCCGGTGAGCGGCAGGCTCGCAGCCGAATGGATCGTGCTCGGCACCATATGGGCCGGTACGCGCTCGCGCAATGCCCGCCGAATGGCTGTCGGTTCCAGCGCGCTGCCGGCAACGAAGCAAACGATCGCCTGCGCCACGCCATCCTCGATCGGCCACGCCAACGCCGCCACCTGGTCGGTGCGCGCGATCGCCCGCACGTGAGCCTCGATGTCCTCGAGCTCGACGCGATGGCCGAGGAACTTGATCTGGTTGTCGCCGCGTCCCAGCACGTGGAACATGCCAGACGCATCCTGCAACGCGAGATCGCCGGTCAGATACCAGCGTTTGCCTTCGATCCAGCGGAAACGCTCGGCGGTCAGCTCGGGCGCGCCCAGGTAGCCGGCGCTCAGCTGGGCGCCCGCAATGGCGAGCTCGCCACGCTCGCCCAGCGCGGCGCGGCGCAGGTCAGGACTCATCACCGCCAGCTCAGTGCCAGGATGCGGCACGCCGATCGCCGCTATACCGCGCTCCGGCGTCGCCACGGCCGTCGCGCCCGGCTCCAGCCGCTGGCCGGCGCAATCGACGGTCGCCTCGGTCGGCCCGTACAGGTTGTCGACCACGCTGTTCGGTGCCGCCGCCTGCCACGCCTGCACCGAGGCGAGCGGGAGCGGCTCGCCGCCGAACGAGGTGTAGCGCAGGCTCGGCAGCGAGCCGGGCTGCAGCGAGCGCGTGGCGCGCATCCATGCGATCAGCGCCGGCGTGCTGCCCCAGACGGTGAGGCTTCGTTCGCGAATGAACTTCGCCGGCGAGACCTGGCTCACCGGCGGCACGACATGCAGCGACGCGCCGGCGCGCCACGGCACGAAGATCTCGCCCACGGACGGATCGAAGGTCAGTTCGGTGAACTGCGATGCGCGGTCCTGCGGCGTCATTGCCTTGCGCGCGGCGAGCGCGGCCAGGTAGGCGCCAAGCGCAGCGCACGGAACCATCACGCCCTTCGGAACGCCGGTGGTGCCGGACGTGAACACGATGTAGGCTAGGTCGCCGGCTTGCAGCGGCGTCGGAGCCACGTTGCCGTCGTACTCGGTCAACGCCTCGAGGCTGATGGCCTTACTCTGAAGGGCGGGCGGCAAGCCGCGCCATGCGGCGTCGCTCGGCACGACAAGCAATGGGATCGCGTCCAGCAGCGACGGCGTGAGCAGCGCCAGTCCTGTTTCGTCGACGATCAACCCATCGAGCGCCACCCGGGGAAGCACCGACTGCAAGCGTGGCTGCGGCCAGCGCACGCCGAGCGGGACGTACGTGGCGCCGGCCCAGGCAGCGCCGAGCACGGCGAGCATCGCGGTCAGGCTGCGCGAGCCGAGGATGCCGATGCGCTCGCCTCGGCCCATGCCGCGCGCCTGCAGCGCGTGGGCGAGCCGGGCCGCGCGCGTCCGCAGCTCCGCATAGGTCAGCTCGACGCCGCCGGCGTAGAGCGCAAGCCGATCGGGCGTGCGCAGGCATTGCTCGAATACTGGCTGAGCCGGATTGAAGCTCATGGCTGTCCTCGACGCGCATCATCGGCGAAAATCGCACCGAAGCCATGAACCCCGGAGCACGTATGCACCAAGCCCTCGAAGGCATCACCGTTCTCGACCTGAGCCACGCCCTGGCGGGGCCTTTCTGCACCATGACGCTGGGCGACCACGGCGCCCGAATCGTGAAGATCGAGCCGCCCGGAGCCGGCGATATCGCGCGTGCCTGGGGCTCGCGTGGGCCGAGCGGCGATGCGGGTTATTTCGTCGCCCTGCACCGGAACAAGCGCGGCATCGTGCTCGATCTGAAGAACCCGCGCGGCAAGGAGACGTTCTGGCGCCTGCTCGAGCATGCCGATGTCGTGGTCGAGAACTACCGGGTCGGCGCGCTCGACAAGCTGGGCCTCGGCTACGCGGAGGCGTCGAAGCGCAATCCCGGCATCGTCTATTGCTCCATCTCCGGCTTCGGCCAGGATGGACCCTACCGGGATCGCGCCGCGCTCGATCTCATCCTGCAAGCCGAAAGCGGCATGATCAGCGTCACCGGCTCGGCCGACGGGACGACCGCGCGCGCCGGGGTTTCCATCGCCGACATGACCGCCGGCATGAATGCCGCCTTCGGCGTGATGGCGGCACTGCGGGTGAGGGAAAAAACCGGGCGCGGACAGTCGGTCGACATCTCGATGATGGAGGGGCAGCTGGCGCTGCTCGGGACGATGATCGGCGACTACTTCATGGATAAACACGTGCCGCGTCCCATGGGCACCGCCTACCGATCGCTGCTGCCGTACCAGACCTTTCATACCGCCACGCGCGATCTGGCGCTCGCGGTCGGCAGCGAAAAGCTGTGGAAGGACTTCTGCCCGGCGATCGGCTGCCCGGAGCTTGCGGACGATCCGCACTACCGCACCAACCAGGATCGGCGCGCCAACCGCGCCACCCTGCTCGACAGGCTGCAGGAAGTCTTCATGACCAAGTCGTACGAGCAGTGGGAGGAGATTCTCATCGGCCGCGGCATTCCGGTCGGCGCGATCAACGATCTCGGGCAGGTCGTCGAGCACCCGCAGGTGAAGGCGCGCGGCGCCCTGGTCGACGTCGAGCATCCGCGCCTGGGCAAGGTGCGCGTCGCCGGTCCGGCGGTGCGCTTGTCGGCGACGCCGGCCAGCGTGCGCAGCGCATCGCCGCTGCTCGGTCAACATACTCGGGAAGTTCTCACTGAAATGCTTGCAATGACGGCCCGGGAGATCGACGAGTTGTACGCTGCCGGTGCCTTGGGCGCGGGCTAACGCTTTCCCAACACCTCGAACCCGATCCGGATCCAGCGATCGCCGCGATCGATCACGCGGTTGGCGCGGATGCGGAATGCGCCACCGCCCGTGGGCAGCAGGAAATCGTTGTTGCCGCCGAAACGATCGGAGCCGATCACGACGCCGTCGATGCGGCCGGCATCGGTCTCGATCGGGGCATAGATGGCCCCCGCCGGGTCCGGTGTCGCCTCGGTTTCCAGCTGCAGCGCCACGCTGCTCGGCTCGAGATCGATCAGCACCGGCGATTCGCTCAACCGCTTGATGCCGATGCTCCAGCGGCTCGCGTCCGGCACCCGGATGCGGCGCACGATGCAGCCGAGCTGCCAATTCTCGCTGCCGGCGTGGCGAAACCCGATCAGCGCACCGAGTGGAATATGTTCGCCGGCGTCCTTGGGCAGTGACGCACCCAGGCCGGTTGCGCTCCTGTCGCGCAATTCCCAGGAAGCCACCGCGGGCCGATCGGGATCGGTGTCCTCGGCGGCCAGCAAGCCCATGACCTGGTCGAAGCCGAGCACGACTTCGATCGATTCGCCGCTCACCTTCTCGCGCTCGCTGCGCCAGGTGGCGCGGCGGAAGTCCTGCGACCAGAGCTTTTCGGCCAGATCGAGAAAGGCGCCGAAATGCAATGCCACCACCCGGCTGGGCGTCGCGCCGACGGAGAGCTTGCCGGCATAGAGCTGACTGCGGGCGCGGGCCAAGGTCGCGCCCAGGGGCGCAACCGCCAGGAAACGGGTGGTTTCCGCGACAGCGGACGCAGGCGATACGCGCTCGGGCCCCTTGTCGCCCGCGAGATCGATCTGGTACCAGTGCGCTTCGGGATCGAAGAACGGTTCGACGCGCAGATCGCGCGCGCTCGCGGCAAGCCAACGCTGCGCCAGCTCCATCTGCGGCGAAGTGAGAATGCCCACGTTCAAAGTGCACGCGAGCAGGCAGTGCGCGAACGCGTCGGTGCAGCTCAGCTCGCCGCCGCCGACCTGGCGCTCCAGCCCCAGCGACTCGATCGCGCGCATGAGCTGGTTGGCTTGCTGCCAGCTCGAAGGCTGTGCCGCCGTCTGCTCGAACGCATGCCATTTGATCTCGTCGGCGCGGGCGCGCAGCGAGCAGAGCGCGAGCTCAGCGCATTGCATCTGCTCCTCGGGCAGCTGCGGGCGGTTGACGAGCCGCAACGCCGTTTGCGCGAGCGCATTGGCGATGCGCCGGTGCAGCATCTGTGCGCCGCGAATCACGGCAAGCGCCAAGGTGCCGCCGTCGCGCCCTTCCAGCAGCCCGTCCAGGATCCTCGTGTAATGCTCTTTCGATGCCCGCTGCAGCCGGGTGAGAACCAGCACGTGCGCCGGGTCGAAGGGCATCGTGTCCGGCGCGGATTCGAACAGCGCCAGCACCCGATCGAAGGTGGGCCTCGAGTCGTCATCCACGGCAGTCACGGCGCCCTCGCTGGGATCGAAATTTCGGGCAGCGTTCGCGATCATCTGCGGTTACTGCGTTTGCGTCCGGAGTAGGTGTCCATGAGCTGATCGTGCATTTCGTTTGCGAGCAGATGCGCGGTGAAGTCGAGCGGCACGCCGAGCCAGCGCTCCACCAGATCATCCGGTATGGTTTCGCCGCCGGCCTCGTCGCCATAGAGCGCATTGGTCGGATCCATCTGTTGGCCGAGAGTGCGGATCGCGGGCCAGTTGTTGTCCTGCCCGAAGGCGCCGCGGTAGGCGAGCACCAGGCGCTGATAGCGTTCCGGCATGTTCTCGCGCCGGTAGATGGCGAACAGCGCCTGCCACGGGCGCGTACTGTCCTTGCGCGCCGATACGGCCATCTCCAACAGGTCGATCGCCTTGAAGACGTCGTCGTCCTCCATGTAGTGCGTGCGCGCCTGCTGCACGATCTCTTCCGGCGAGGACAGCGCCACCACGCGCTCGGCGGCTGGCTGGAACTGCTGCGTGATGTGATACTCGCGCGTCATGGCCGCGCCCGGAAGCGTGACCGGCTGGGTTCTGACCGCATCGGGAAGCGGCAAGGAATCCGTGGTCGGCGGCGCTACCCATTCGGCGGTCTGATCGACCATGCGCGGCTGGGTGACTTCCCATTCCGCGGTATCGACCGCGCGGACCGCTTGCGCCAGCACCGGCACTTCCTGCGTTCTTTGGTGCAGGGGCGTTTCATCGAACAGCGCAGCCGATGGGGCGGCGGTGCTCGCCGGCGTTGCCGGTGTGGGCTTGAAGGTCGGCCGGCGCCGCCGGCTGATCGCGAATGCACCCAGCAGAAGGACTCCAATTCCTCCCGCCACCTTCCAATCGAGCAGCAGATCGAGAACGCTCTGGCCACGTGTGCTGCTCGCGGCCGGCGCGGCCGCCGGTGCGCTCGATGCGGCTGTGGATGCGGGTTTCGGCTGCGCGGCGGGCGCAGCCCCCAGTGCAGTAGCCGGCGCAGCCGCTGGTGCGGCAAGCGACGAAGCCGCTGGTGCGGCAAGCGGGGCCGGCGCTGCGGCGCTCGTCGCTGCGGCGGGTGCCGATGCAATCGGCGCGGCGGCCGCGGCAGTGGGACTGCTGGCGGCGCTCGCCGTCGCATCCGGCCGCTCCGGCGTGGCTGCGAGCCGCTGCTCCAGTTGGGCCTTGAGCAGCTCGGCCTGCTTCTGCAGCAGGGCTAGCCGGTCCTCCAGCGCGAGCAGCGCGGCGGCATGATCGTCGCTGCGGGCGCGCAGCTCGGAAATCCGGCGCTGCGATTCGGCCGAGGCGGGCGCTGCCGTCGAAGTTTCCGCGGCTGCCGGCGCCGCCGCCGGCGCTGCCGATCGGGTTGCGGTGGCGGCCCGAGGCGCAGGGGGCGTGATTGCCGCGCGCGCGGCCGCCGCTACCGCACCGGCTTCGACGGGTTTCGGCTGCGCGGCCGGCGAAGCTGCCGGTACCGCGTCGCGGGTACGCCGTTGCGGCCGGGCCCCAACGGCCCGCGGCAAGCGCTCGGCAATCGGAGCCGCAGGCGTCGAGGCCACAGAGGTCGAGGCAAGCGGCGTTGCCGCTGCGCTCGCCGCCGCCGGCACAGCGGGCTGCGATACGCTCGGATCGAGCACGACGAAATCGCGCCCGACCGGATTCTCGCAGCCGACTTCGAGACGCAGGCCGACCACCGGGCCCATGACCGTGCCGAGCGTTTCGATGATGACGGTGTCGGCCGATCCGACGCGAATCCGGGCACCTTGTAGCGCTTGCGCGCCGGCGGGCGCGTTCGGGTTCGGCGCGACCCGAATGCAGCCCGGATCGATGATCCCGTCGGGCGTGCGCACCGGCACGGCAGCGAAGAAGCGCTCACCCAGCCGCGAGCGGACGTCGAGCGGGCCGATGCTTTGGCCGAAACTCGCATCCGGCAGCATCGCGAGCGCAAGCGCTGTGGCCGCGACCAGCGACTTCAGCCGCAGCTCGGGAGGCAACAGACGGGGGCGCAACCGATGCCCGTGCGCCGCCGAGCTCGGTCCGAATCGGGTATTCAAGGCGATTCCGTTCATGGTTCGAGGCCCTGGTGGACGCTTCGCTCGGAGGCAGGTCCAGGCCCGGAACCTCATTAACGTCCGCGATCGCTGTAAATTCAACGATCGCTCGCTCAGGCAGAGCCCGCCCGTGCCGTGCGACAGCACGCCTTGGATGATACCGTCGCGAGCAGGATGTATGCCAGTTAGCTGTGCCGATTCAAGTCCTGCGGCCGGCGTCCGATACCGGATTCACCACAATTCGGCTTGTGCCGCCACCTGGAGACATGCAGCAGGCGGCGGCGGTCGAAGGCGCGGCCGCAGCCACAACTCATGTTCGCAAGGAGGCCGCGTAAAATCGCCGAAGCAACCGCTCGCTGCGGTGCGCTTCGGCGATGGGGTGCAATGCGTAGATGCTGGCAACCGGGAGCGCGCCCCCCGGTCGGGGGACGGGAAAGCGATCAGCTCTCGCAGAACTTGGTAACCGGCACCGGCTCCTTGGCGCCTTTGCCTTCCCAGAACATCAGCTTCTGGTCCAGCCCCTTGGAAGCGAGGTAGCTCGCCACCGACTTGGCGCGCTGCTCGGAAAGATTGGCGTTCGCGCTGTCCGCCTCGAACCGGTCGGTATGGCCGGCGATGATGATCGAGCCGATCATCACCTTGCGCTTGGCGAGCGTGGCGACGAGCTTGTCGAGATCCTGTTTGCCGCCATCCTTGAGCACCGAGCTGCCCACGTCCCATGCGCTGTCGCCTTGCGCGAACGCATTCAGTTGCAAGTTCGAATATTGCGGCTTCTTGGACTTGGCCGCCGGAGCCGGCTTGGCTTCCGCACCGGGCTTGGGTTTCGGCTTGGGCTTGAGAACGCGCCCGCCGACCTCGACGGCTACGCGCCGGTTCGGTTGCAGGCACTCGCTCAATTCCTTCGACGGCGTGGCAGCGCAGCCGGCCAGGAAGGCAGACGCCAAGGCGCCGATTATTATCGTGTTACGCATGATTCCTCCGATTTATTGACAGGGCAATTGAGTGGGCAACGGGACGTACAGGCTTCGCGGCATCCAGTCTCCTCTGCAGGTGCGGGAAGTTTGGTCTTGTGGCGGCTTGCGATGCGGCAATGCTGGGCCGTTCGCTGCACAGGCCGAAGTCTAAAGCATTGCGTGCGAGGGCGGACAGCGTAAATCCAGAATATGGACAAGGATGCGCGTGTGATGGCGCCGTTCGGCCGTCGCGACGCTTCTTGTGGCGGCGCGGGAGATTAGGACAACGGTCTTATGCGCAATCCATTGGGCGTTACTCGTACGGTGAGTGCCTGAATCGCGGCGACACGGCACGCAGCGACACTGGTCAGGCGAGTACGCTCAGCAGCACGCGTCACTCCGCCTTGATGTGCGCACTCTTTGCAAGCTTGCCGTAGGTCTCGATCTCACGCCGGATCAGTTGCTCGAGCTCGGCCGGATTCCCGTCGGCCGGTTCGATGCTCTGGTCCTGAAATTGAGCGCGAACCTCGCGCTGGCGCATCACCTTTTGCAAGCCTTCGGCCAGGCGCGCCACGATCGGCTTGGGTGTTCTTGCGGGAGCCAGCATGCCGAACCAGACGATCGCCTCAAAACCTTTCAACCCGGATTCGTCCAGCGTCGGCACCTGCGGCAGTTGCGAAGCCCGCTTGACGCTCGTCACAGCGAGTACGCGCAGCCGATCCGTCTTGACATACGGCAGCAGCGGTCCGATCGGCAGCATCGACATGTTGACGTGCCCGCCGAGCACGTCCGTGATGGCCGGCAGATCGCCCTTGTAGGGCACATGACGAATGTCGACTCGCGCAAAACTCTTGAAGAGCTCCATCGCCAGGTGATTGGTACTG
Organism: Betaproteobacteria bacterium; assembly: GCA_009377585.1. Lineage (NCBI taxonomy): Bacteria > Pseudomonadati > Pseudomonadota > Betaproteobacteria > Betaproteobacteria bacterium. Next base: position 33,586 of record WHTS01000030.1, on the reverse strand, counting down.
CCGTTTCCGCCCGAGCCATACGTGAGCTTGCCCGGCTGGGTCTTGGCCAGAGCGATCAGCTCGCCCACCGTTCTCGCCGCCACCGACGGATGTGCGACCAACAGGTAAGGCCCAACCGAAATGAGCCCGATGGGCGAGAAATCGCGCAGCGCGTCGTAGGGGACGTCCTTGTGCACGTAGCGCATGATCGTGAGCGTACTCGGTGTGCCCATGACAAGCGTGTAGCCGTCGGGTGTGGCCTTGGCCGCGAGCTCGGTGCCGAGCATGCCGTTCGCACCGCTGCGGTTGTCGACGAGGAACTGCTGGCCGAAAAGCGTGCTGAGGCCGGGGGTGACCAGGCGTGCGACCATGTCGGGCGTCGAGCGCGCGGGCGTAGCAACCAGGACGCGCACCGGTTTGTTGGGATAGTCTTGTGCGGCGAAGCCCGTCGCCTGCCAGATGAGCCCGACGAGCACGAAGATGCATCGAAACTTCACGGCCTTGCTCCTTTGTCTTTGCTCTTTGAATGAGTGATTTTCGAACTGCGCTGAGGCGAGCCCCGCAACATAGCAAATTTCTGCGCTTACAGAGCATGTGCCCGAACAATCGAGATATGGGACGTGACGGGTTCGCGCTGCAAGCGCCGCTCGACGAGATTCGTGAAGCCCTCCGGGTTGCCTATTGATCGTATAGGACGAGCGTGACATGAAATAGGGAGCGCTCGATAGCGGGTCACGAAGCATGCGCTGCTCACAGGAAACGATATGAAGCTCTGGTATCAAAGTCTCTCCCATCAGGCCGAGACGAATGCGTACGGTCTCGTCCTTAATCGCATTCTTGGATCGGTGGCCGACGCGGATACGACGATCCACCTGCAGGGCGTGCATCGCTCCGCCGGCATCGGCCAGCACTATCGATTGCTCGAGCACCACGACACCCACGAAGTGATCGAGAACGCGGTTCGTGCGCAGAGGCAAGGGTTCGACACATTTCTCATCGGCAACATCAGCGATGCCGGAATTCGTGAAGCGCGCGAGCAAGTCGATATTCCGGTGCTGGGGCTCGGCGAGACCTGCATGCACCTTGCCTGCATGATGGGCGCAAGTTTCGGCCTGGTGGCGATCAGCGAGCGCTGGATTCCGCGCCTTACGGAGAATGCGCGTCGTTACGGGCTCGAACGCCAGCTCGTGGGCATCGAGCCGATGCGCACCTCGCCGGTCGACCTGAAGAAGGGCCTGGTGGACCGCGACCATCGGGCCGACCTGCTTGACCAGTTCACCATCGCGGCATCGCGCTTGCTCGAACGTGGCGCGGAGGTCGTGATTCCGGCCGGTGGCGAGGTCGTGGTCCTCACGATCGAGGCCGGGATGTACCGGATCGAGGGCGCACCGATCGTGAACGGCATCGTCGAGCTGGTGAAAATGGGCGAGATGGCGGCGCGGCGTTTCCGCCTCACGGGCCGCTTCGCAGCCAAGCGTGGCGGGTACGCGCCGCCGAGCGGCGAGCTTCTCGCGCGCGTACGCGCCTTCTATGGCCCCGAGGTTTATCCCGGTGCAAAATAAGGGGCCCGGAAAACACACTCATGCTGGAGAAAGCACAATGAATTCGAAAACGATCCTGGTCGAACCGACCGCACCGCCGCGACCGCAGGCGGACAGCACGTCGGCGCGGTTCGAAAGCCTGCAAGGCAAAGTCGTGGGTTTCATCGACAACGCGAAGCCCAACTTCGAACACCTGGCCGCCGAGATCGGTACGTTGCTCACCGAGCAGCATGGGGTTGCGCGCGTGCTGACGCATCGCAAGCGCACGGCTTCGCTGCCGGTTGCGCAAGAAGCGCTGGAGAGCATGGCCGCCGAATGCGACCTCGTCATCGCCGGCTCCGGCGATTGAGGGTCGTGCACGTCGTGGAGTGTCCACGACAGCATCGAGGCGGCCAAGCGCGGCAAGGCGGCCGTCACCATCTGCTCGACCGCGTTCGAGACGCTGGGCCACGCCCAGGCACGCGCGCTCGGCAATGCGGATTTGCCCATCCTTCGCGTTGCGCATCCGTTCGGCAATCGCAATCGCGACGAGATTCGAGCCATGGCGGCGCAGTGCGTCGATCAGCTGCTCGCGCTCGCTCAGCGCGCCGAGCTTCCTGGCAGCGCGGGTAAAGCTTCACCGAACTCGGCACCTGTGCCGCAGCGCTGTGCGCGCCATGAAGTGAGCGGCGACCTGGAAGCGATCCAGGCGCTCATTCGCGAACGGCGCTGGGGCGACGGGTTGCCGGTGATGCCGCCGACCGTGGAGCGGGTCGAGCGGATGCTCGCTCGCAACGGCTATTCGCCGGACGCCGTGGTTGCCTCGATCGCACCCGGGTTCGGTGTGGCGACCCTGGAGAGCATCGCGGCCAATGCGGTCATGGCGGGCTGCGCACCGGAGCATCTGCCGCTGGTGGTGGCGGCGGTCGAGGCGGTGGCGCAGGCGCAATTCAACCTGCAAGGCATCCAGGCGACGACCAACTCGGTTGCGGTCTGGGTCGTGGTCAACGGACCGGGCGCGCAGCATCTGGGCATCAATGCCGGCATCAATTGTCTCGGCCAAGGCGCCTGGGCAAATGCGACGCTCGGACGCGCCGTGCACCTGGTGCTGCAGAATATCGGCGGCGCGCTACCCGGCGAGATGGATCGTGCGACCCACGGCCAGCCGGGCAAATACACGTTCTGCTGCGCCGAGAACGAGGCGGCGAGCCCATGGCAAGCGCTGCATGTCGAGCGCGGTTTTCGGCCCGATGCGACCACCGTCACCGTGGTCGGGGCCGAAGGCACGATGAACATGAACTCGCACGCCAAGGATGCCGACCAGTTGCTCGACGCATTCGCGCAGACGATGATCCATCCGCCGAGCAACGAGTACACGCACGGCGGCGAGCCGTGGCTGATCCTGGGTCCGGAGCATGCCGAAGTGCTGCATCGCGCCGGGATGTCGAAGGCCGACGTGAAGCGCGAGCTCTGGCTGCGCTCGCGCATGGCGGCCGGACGCATGACCGACCGCGACCGCGCGCGCGTGCTCGATTCGCGCAAGGACGAATTCCCGCAGCTCGAGCTCGACACGCTGCTGACGATCGCGCCCCAGCCCGAAGACATTCAGCTGATCGTCGCCGGCGGGCCCGGCACGCATTCGGTCTATGTGCCGTGCTTCGGCAATTCGCGTGCGGTCACCGTCGAGGTACAGAGCCGGTAATCGGCGGCAACCCCACCCCCTATCCGGCGTGCATCGTCGCGATCCCGACGCCAAGCTGCGCCATACCCGAGTGGCGGACGGCGCGCGGTGGCGATTCGTCAGGCCTTGAAGCCCGACGATATCCCGGCCATTACGGCTCGCGCGGAGCGTAGGGTTCGATTGCGCGGCAGGGCCCGAGCACTGTCATCAGCACGATGGCATTGCGCGTTTGCCGGCCGTCGTGCAACAGCCCGAGTGCGGCGGGGTGAATGCGAGCGGCCGGCTCGACCGACTGCGCAGGCGGGGCGGTATATACCGGCACGGGCGCTCGGGGTAGCTCGTACGCCACCGGTTGCGCGACGGGCGCGCCCCCCCAGCTGTAGTCCAGCATCTCCTCCGCCTGGGGCTGCGGCGGCGCACCGGTCGCCTGTCTTTCCTGCTGCTGCCGTCGTGCCTTGTTCGCAGCCAGCTGCATCACGTAGTTGACGAGCAGAAAGCCCGCGATGACCAACCCATAGACGAGAAGCTCCGAAGTCGACATCGCTTCGCACCTATGTCCGCGGCGTACCCGGGGGATTGTCTCCTGCCCCCGCGATCACACCTCGCATGTCCGTGTCGGCCTGGAGATTCTTCATCCGGTAGTAATCCATGATGCCGAGGTTGCCCTGGCGGAACGCTTCGGCCATGGCGCGCGGCACCTCGGCTTCGGACTCGACCACCCTCGCGCGCATTTCCTGCTCGAGCGCGACCGCCATCGCCCGGCGCTCCTCGGCCTTGGCTTGGGCGATCAGCTTGTCGGCATTGGCTTGATCGATCTGCAGCTTCGCGCCGATGTTCTCGCCCACGTCCACGTCCGCGATATCGATGGAAAGAATTTCATAGGCGGTGCCGGCATCGAGCCCCTTGCTCAGGATGTTCTTCGAGATATGGTCCGGATTCTCCAGTACGATCTTGTGGTTCCCGGCCGAACCGATCGTGCTCACCATGCCTTCGCCGACTCGAGCGATGATGGTCTCTTCGCCCGCGCCGCCCACCAGGCGATCGATGTTCGTGCGCACCGTGACTCGCGATACGACAATGAGCTGGATTCCGTCCTTGGCCACGGCGGCGATCTTCGGTGTCTCGATTACCTTCGGCAGAACGGACATCTGCACCGCTTCCAGCACGTTGCGGCCTGCCAGGTCGATGGCCGCCGCTCGCTTGAAGGGCAGCGGTATGCTGGCCTTGTCCGCCGAGATCATGGCGTTCACGACCCGTACCACGTTGCCGCCCGCCAGATAGTGGGCTTCGAGGTCGTTGAGGGTCACATCGATGCCCGCCTTGACCGAGCTGATGCGCGCTGTGATGACGGTGCCGGGTGGCACCCGGCGCAGGCGCATGCCGATCAGCGTGAAAAGGCCTACATAGGCCCCGGAGGCCCAGGCCGCGATCCACAGCGGGATCGGCACGAGGTACAAAATCAGTACCAATCCGGCGACCAGCAGGATCAGCAATCCGAAACCTCCGGTGAAACCGGTATCGAGCCATGTCATCGTCAGTCCTTTTCTTGAAGGTTTATCGAGCGTTTGACCACAATCCTGTTGCCGTCGACCCGCATGACCTCGATCGGCTCGCCGGCATCGACGAATCCGCCTTCCGAGACCACGTCCACGCGTTCGCCGTCGAAGTCCGCGATGCCCGCGGGACGAAGCGCAGACGAAGCGCGTCCGCTCCTGCCCTGCCAGCGCAGGTCGCCTGCCGGCGTGGACACGTAACCGCTCCCGGTATGGAGCCCGGCTTGCAGCACGAGCTGCCGCCCGAACGGCAGCCGCGGCAGGTAGCGCAGCAGCAGAAGGCTCCCGACCAACGCAAAGATCAACGCGAACACCACGCGAGCGGCCGTGAGCAGGATGAAGCGTGGTGCGTCGCCTGCACCGAGCATGCTCAATACCAGGCCGCCAATGACCGCGAGGATGCCCAGCACCCCGGCGATGCCGAAGCCGGGAATCACGAACGCCTCCAGCGCCAGCAGCAGGATGCCGGCGAGGACCAGCAGCACTTCTTCCCAGCCAACCAGCTGCACCAGCCAGTGTCCCCACAGGAAACAAGCGAGGCTCGCGATCCCTAGCGCGCCGGGAATGCCGAAGCCCGGCGTGCGGATCTCGACGATGATGCCGATCATGGCAATCGTGATGAGCAACGAGCTCACCACCGGATGGGTCAGAAAGCGCACGACGTTCTCCGCCCAGTTGAGCGAGGCGTGCCGCAGTTCGGCACCCCCGAGCCCGAGGCTGCGCAGCGCCTCCTCCAGCGTGTCCGCGCGCAGGTCGGCCAGCTTGTGCTCGAGCGCCTCGTCGGTGGTCAGCGTGAGGAGCTTGCCTTTCTCGATGACGCCGGGAATTTCCACGTCCGGGTCCACCATCGCCTCCGCCAGCAGCAACGGACGCTTGCGGCTCTCCGCGGTAGCGCGAAACTCCTTGCGCACGTACGACACCGTCTTCTCGCCGACGGGCTTGGCGGCCTCACCCGCTTGTCCCGCCTGCACCGGCGTGGCCGCACCGATCGTGCTGCCGCCCGCCATCACCAGATCCGCGGCGGCCAGGCTGATCAGCGCGCCCGCCGAGATGGCGCGCTTGTTCACGAACGCGATCGTGCGCACGCGGCTGTTGAGCAGGGCATCGCGAATCTGCACCGCCGCATCGACGCGTCCGCCGAAGGTATTGATCTCGAGCACGACGGCATCGGCCTTGGCCGCGGTTGCCTCGTCGAGCACGCGTTGTACGTAAGGTGCCAGCCCCAGATCGATCGTGCCTTCGATCGGCGCGACATAGACCACTGGCCGCTCCTGCTGCGCAGACGCGAGCGCCGCGGCGAAGAGCAATCCAAGTGCGAGCAGCAAGCGCATTCGCCATCGTCCTATCGGGGGTGCGCCAGCTCTACGAGCGAGACTGGCGCGGCAACGGTCCAGTGCAATCGGGCGATATTACCCGTTTGCGCCCTACCGAATTCTTTCTTCCCTCGCTCGCGCTACGCGCCAGCATACTGCGCGCGCAGTTTCACCTTGTCGAGCTTGCCGGTGGCGGTGTGCGGCAGCTCGTCCACGACCGCGACGTCGTCCGGCAGCCACCAGCTCGGCACCTTCGCCCGCAGGTGCTCGATGAGGCTCTGGGGTTCGATCTTGCGTCCTTCTTTCGGGACCACGATCAGCAACGGCCGCTCGTCCCATTTCGGATGCGGGATGCCGATCACGGCGGCTTCGGCGACATCGGGATGGCCCACGGCGAGATTCTCCAGCGCGATGGAGGAGATCCACTCGCCGCCCGACTTGATCACGTCCTTGGCGCGATCGGTGATCTGCATGTAGCCGTTCGCATCGATGGTGGCGACGTCGCCGGTATCGAAGAACCCTTCGCCGTCGAGGACGGGCGCATCGCTGCGGAAATAAGCGCGCGCCACCGCGGCGCCTGCAACCTTCAGCCTGCCGAACGTTTTGCCGTCCCAGGGCAGGCGCCGTCCGTCGTCGTCGGTGATCTTCATCTCGACGGAGAACGGCGCGAAGCCCTGCTTGCACTTGAGATCGATCAGCGCGTCGCCGCGCAGATGGGCAGCCGCGGGCTTGACCGAGCCAATGGTGCCGACCGGGCTCATCTCGGTCATGCCCCAGGCATGGAACACTTCGATCCCTTGCGCCTCGAACGCTTCGATCAGCGAGCGCGGCGCCGCGGCCCCGCCCACCACCAGGCGCTCGAGGCTGGACAGGCGCCGATTCTCCTTCTGCATGTACTGCAGCAGCATCGCCCACACGGTCGGCACGCCGGCGCTGCAGGTGACCTGCTCGGCTTCGAGCAGCTGGTAGATCGAGGCGCCGTCGAGTCTTGCACCGGGCATGACGAGCTTGGCGCCGGTCATCGGCGCGGAGAACGCGATCGACCAGGAATTCGCATGGAACAACGGCACCACCGGCAGGATGACCGAGCGCGAGGCGAGGCCCAGCGCGTCCGGCGCGGACATCGCCATCGAATGCAGCACGTTGGAGCGATGCGAATAGAGCACGCCCTTGGGATGGCCCGTCGTTCCGGAGGTATAGCAAAGCCCGGCCGCGGCGCGCTCGTCGATATCGACCCAGGCGAAGTCACCGTCGACTTCGCCGATCCAGTCCTCGTAGGCGATCGCGTTGCGCAGCCGGGTGTCCGGCATGTGGGCGCGATCGGTGAGAACGACGTAGCGTTGCACCGTGGCGAGCTTGTCGGCAAGCGCCTCCAGCAGCGGCACGAACGTGAGGTCGGTCATGAGCAACCGATCCTCGGCATGATTCACGATCCAGGCGATCTGCTCGGGAAAGAGCCGAGGGTTCACGGTGTGATAGACCGCGCCGGCGCCGGTGATGCCGTACCAGGCTTCCAGATGACGCGCGCTGTTCCAGGCCAACGTGGCGACCCGGTCGCCCGGTGCAATGCCCTCGCGCGCCAGTCGCTGTGCGACGCTCAGGGCCCGGGCCCGGATCGCTGCGTAGTTGGTGCGAACGATCGGCCCTTCCACCGAGCGGGTCACCACTTCGCGGCTGCCGTGCTGGCACGCGGCGTAATCGATGATCCGCGAGACGAGCAACGGCCAGTCCTGCATCAATCCGAGCATCGGCTCCTCCTTTGACGCGATGCCTGCTCGCCTCCCGCGAAAGGCGGCTCTCATTCCGTGCTCCCCGTTCGCACGTGGAGCGACGTGCACCGTCATCCCCGCGCAAGCGAGCGCTGCGGGTCGTCAGCGACAGCGTCGTTCCCGCGTAGGCGCGCACAGGCGGAATCCAAAGTGTTGCCAGCATAGCGCGGATTCGCGTGCGGCCGTATCGTTGAGCGCGTGATCTCGGCGTGGTACGGTCGCCGGCTCGCGGCCTCGCCTGTTGTTCGCGCCCGGGCCGACAGACGGAGAACCCGATGTCCGAATCGATCCATTCCCCCGCGCTCGACTATTCCGGCCTCGTCGGCGAATCGAACGTCATGGTCGCAATGCGCGACGGCGTGCGGCTCGCAACCGACATCTATCGGCCGGCCCGCGATGGGCACGCGGTGACCGAGCCGCTGCCCGTGATCCTCGAACGCACCCCCTATGGCAAAGCGCGCGCTTCGCGCTCCGAGCTCGACCGCGGCGAGACCGAGGCGCGGCCGCGCGCGGAAGTCGCCGAATGGTTCGTGCGCCGCGGCTACGTCGTGATCTACCAGGACTGTCGCGGCCGCTACGATTCCGAGGGCCACTTCGTGAAGTAATGGACGCACGGCACGTTCGACGACTACTGGCGCCAGCTCGGCATCTACGCCGAGGGTTGGCACGAGCGCTTCGCCGACGTGCCGCAGATCCACATGTCGAGCTGGTACGATGCCTACGTGCCGACTGCGCTCGAAAATTACCTGGGTCTCGAGGCACGCAAGCGCGGTCCGGTGCGGCTCATCATGGGGCCGTGGACGCACGGCGATCGCAGCCAATCGTGGCGGGCGAGGTCGATTTCGGGCCGGCCGCGACCATCGACGGCAATCTCGCCGCGCATTGGCGCGAGCTGCGGCTGCGCTGGTTCGAGCACTGGCTGAAAGGCCGGGCGAACGGCGTCGAGCGCGAAGCCGCGGTGCGGCTGTTTCTCATGGGGGGCGGATCGGGCCGGCGCGATGCGGCCGGACGCATGCAGCACGGCGGCGCATTCGACCAGCGCGAAGACCCGCGCTTCTTCGGCTGCACGCGCTTCGGGCTGCCGCTGGCCGCGCGGCGCGACGTGCTCGTGTTCCAGACCCCACCCCTTGCCGAGGATGTGGCCGTGATCGGCCCGCTGCTGATCCGGCTGCACGTGAGCTCGAACTGCGTCGACACCGATTTCACCGCCAAGCTGATCGACGTGCATCCGGCGAACCCCGACTATCCGCGCGGCTTCGCGATGAACCTCGCCGACGGCATCCTGCGGCTCCGCTACCGCGATTCATGGGAGAAACCGGTAATGATGACGCCGGGCACGGTGTACGAGATCGCGATCGAGCCGTATGCCACCTGCAATCTGTTCCCAGGCCGGCCATCGCATCCGGGTCGACGTCTCGTCGAGCAACTTTCCGCGCTACGATCTGAACTACAACACCGGCGAGCCCGAGGGGGCGGCGGTGCGCAAGCGCATTGCCACCAATAGCGTCTATGTCGACCGGCTGCGCGCCTCGCACATCGTGCTGCCGATCGTGCCGCTGTCCGCCCTGCGGGGCATCTAGCGGCCGGGGGCACGGATCGGGTCAGGTCTTGCTTGTTGCGCGAACGCGCTTGTTTCGCAGGAAATGCAAGAAGCAAGACCTGACTCCACGCGCGACCTGCCCGCCACGCTCACAATGTATTAGCATGTCCGCATCGACCGCCGACAAGGGAGACCAGCCGTGCCGAATCTCGACTCGCTCACCGCTAATGCCCATAACACCCGACTGATTGGCTATCACGACTTGCAGGGGCGCGAATCCCTGCAGGTGACGTTGCAGGGCGATTGGTGTTACGTCGGTCATTTGCCGGGCTCCTCGCGTAATCCGCTTACCGGCAAGGACGAACCCAACGGGACGTCGATCCTCAACGTCTCGAACCCGGCCCGACCCGAGCTCCTGGCACACATTCCGGGCGCGGCAGAGGCGAATTGCCGCTCGGTACAGGTGATCGATAGCCCGCGCGACGGCAGGCGCTATCTCGCACGCAACCACGAGACGGCGAGCGCCTGCAGTTTCCAGGTCTTCGACATCACCGATCGCGCGAAGCCCGAAATGGTCGCCGACGTGAAAGAGACCCCGGCCGGACCGATGAACATCGCGCACAAAGGCTGGTGGGACGCCGAAACGGGACTCTACTTCGGCTGCGCCAACGAGCCGGGCTTCCGTCCCGGCGGGCACCTGGTCATCTGGGATTTCTCGGCGCCGGGCAAGCCCAGGTACGTGGCCAATCATTGGCTGCCGGGCCAGCGCCTTTCCGAGCCGTTCGACAAGGACAAGGGCCCCAACCTGCACCATCCCGTGGTCGACATGCCGAACAAGCGCGTGTATCTGTCCTACGCGCGCGGCGGTAACGTCGCGGTGCTCGACATCCAGAACATCACCAAGCCCGAGCTCGTTTTCGATTACACGATCGAGCCGCAGTTCAAGGGACCGCATACTTCGATGCCGTTCTTCGGCGTGAAAACGCCCAACTTCACGCCCGACTTCGGTGACGTGCGCGATTACATCATCGTCGCCAACGAAGCGAGCGATGCGCAATATCAAGGGCTGGAGGTGCGGTGCATGGTTTTCATGCTCGACGTGACGGCACGGGACAACCCGATGATGGTCGATATCTTTCGGGTGCCCGATGCAGACTTCCTCACGCAAGGCGGACGCTTTGGCCCGCACCAGTTCAACGAGACTCAGGACAACAAGCTCTACCGGCCACAGGACAACCGCAATCTGCTGTACGTCGCGTACTTCGCCGGGGGGTTGCGGGTACTGGACATCTCGGACCCCTTCGCCATGAAGGAAGTCGGCTACTACATTCCGAAGACGACCTCGACCACCATACCACGGCTCAAGACGGTGATTCAGACCAACGACGTGGATCTCGATTACCGCGGGCTCGCCTACATCAGCGATCGCGCGGGGACCGGCCTGCACGTCGTCGAATATCTCGGCTGAGGGGCCGCTTGGAACGTCACCACAACAGCCGCGGCTGGTTGTAGCGCCATGTCTCGAGCATCCAGCAGCAGTAGGCGATCGCCGCCTTCGCGTCGTCCGGCTGCATGAGGCGAAAGCGCGTGTTCGGCGGGTTGTTGCGACCGCCCTCGGTGATCATTTCGACGTAGGTCACGTCGTTGCCCTGGGTGGTGATCTCGATGCGCCCCGTATCCGGCGGGCTCGTGTCGATCACGTTGCGGCCGGGCAGCGCGATCACGCGGAAGAACGTTCCCGGCAGCGAGGCGCCGACCAGGCGGTTGTCGACCCAGAGCGTGGTCTCCGGACCGCTCAACGCAACTCCGGAGCGATAGATATAGATGACGGCCTCGCGCGTGACTGGCTCGAAACGTCTGGCTTCGGCCGTGCGCTCCGGGGTTGCCTGGGGCGTGCTGGCGCAGGCCGCGACCAATGCGATTGTGCCGAGTGCAATGAATGTGCGAAGGCACGGCGCCAACCCTGCATATCGAAAGCGCATGACGATGTTCCGCGAGTCGATGTCGAAGCATCGATTCTAAGGCGCAAATGGCGTGCGGGCTTGGCGCCGGCAAAGGGAGTTGCGTTGCCGGCGAGGGGATTGCGCTGCAGGTGAGGGCCCAGCGGCGATGGTTGTTGCCGAAGGCTGCGTTCGGTAGTATCGGATGACTACCGGAGTCGAACGCATGAGCACCGTTGCCACCAGCTTGAAGCTGCCGCCGGATCTGAAGAAGCGAATCGACGAACTGGCCCGGGTCTCCGGCCAGTCAACGCACGCTTTCATGCTGCAGGCTCTGCAGCTGCATGTCGAGGAAGCGGAGAAGCACCGGCGGTTCGTGGCCGATGCGCTTGCGGCTGACGAAGAAATGGAGCGAACCGGCCAAGGTTATCCCTTCGACAAGGCGAGGGCATACCTGGAGGCGAGGATCATCGGCAAACCTGCAGCGAGACCCAGAAAAGTGTCGTGGCGGAAATAGTTCTTTCCGCTGCTGCATTGGACGACCTCGATCGCATCAACGCGTTTCTTCTGGAGATTGCTGCCGAATCGGCGGCGGCGGTTCAGGCGCCCATTCTGGATGCACTCGCCATTCTTGCCGATCATCCGCGAATGGGTCGTCGCGTGGAGCCCGGGCTTCGCGAGCTGGTCATTTCGACCGGCCGAACGGGTAATCTTGCCCTGTATCGTCATGACGAGCGCCGACACCTCGTTCGCATCCTGCGCATTCGACATCAGCGCGACGCGGGCTACCGCGATTGAGAATCCATGCTCGAAGCAACGTTGCGCAGTTGGGGCAGGCTCTCTTAGGTCGCTCCGCCGGTAAGGCCCAATCGATCGCCGTGCAATAATGCCAGAAGCGCAATCGGCGGAGTGCTTCACATGCAGGAGCTGCTGCTTCACGACGCGACCGTCATCGCCATGGATCGCAGCCGCGCCATACTCGAACACACTTCCGTGGCGATTCGCGACGAGCGCATCGTCGAGGTGGGCCCGGCCGCGACCTTGCGGGATCGGTACCGCACGGCCCAGGTGATCGATTGCCGTCGCAAGGCCGTCATGCCGGGCATGGTGGATCTGCACGGATACCTGGGCGGCAGCTTGCTGAAATCCACCGGGCAAAACTTGAGCGGCGGCGTGCGCCGCACGATGCTGGAGAACCTGCTGCCGGATTTCACCGACGAGGCGTGGTGGCAGGCCGATGCGCAACTGAACGCGCTCGAACGCCTCAAGATGGGCACCACCTGCATGTTCTCGATGATGGGCGGTAACGGCACGCGCACCGATGACGTGGCGTTCACGCAGATCGCCGCGCGCGAGCTCCAGCGCATTGGCCTTCGCACCCGCATCGGCATAGGTCCGGCGCGCCCGCCCTGGCCGCGCCGCTTCACCTATTGGCGCAACGGCGTGAAGACCGAGCGCATGGTGGGTTTCGACGAAGTCATGGACAACTGCGAGCGGCTGTTGTCGCAACGCGCGCAGGACAGCGCAAGCATCGTCGACTACGGCGTCGCCTTATCGCGCATCGGCAATCGCAACGAGCACGATCCGGTGTGGTCTCCGGAGCGTGAGCAGTGGGTGCGCAAGCAGGCCGAGGCCGTTTTGCACTTGAAGAAGAAGCATGGCGTGATCTTCTGGACTCACATGTACGGCAACGCCATCGAATACGCCCATGACGAGAAGCTCGGCCTGCTGGGACCCGATACGGTCCTGTCGCACTGCACCGGCATTTCCGAGCGGGCGATCGGCATCATGCGCGATACCGGCACGCATGGGGCGCACCATCCGCGCGCCGGGCGCATCTATACCTACCCGGGTCGCTGTCCCGTGCCCGAGCTGATCGACGCGGGCGTCACCGTGGCGCTCGGCTCGGATGCGCCGGCCACCCACAACTGCGACCTGTTCCTGGACATGAAGGCGGCCATCGATCAGCAACGCATCCATTTCAAGGACGCCGACATTCTGCCGCCGGGCAAGGTGCTGGAGATGGCAACCATCGACGGCTGCAAGGCGCTCGGCCTGGACCAGGAATTGGGATCGGTGGAAGTCGGAAAAAAGGCCGACTTGATCACCATCGATCTGTTTCAGCCGCACCTGTATCCCTTGGACATGCTGGTCTACCGGCTCGTCTACAACGCCACGGGCGCCGACGTTGCCGATGTGACGGTGTCCGGCCGGCTGGTGATGCAAGACCGAAAGCTGTTGACCATCGACGAGACCGAAGTGCTGGAGCATGCCCAAGCCGTGTACCAGCGCTTTGTCGAGCGCGCCGACTTGGCGGCGCACACCCGCAACTCGGACCGTTTCTGGGGCGCGTCGCGGGCAGAGTAGATCGTTGGCGCCTTGGACGAGGGGTGGCGTGAGATGCGCCGCGGATTTCACGCAACATCGGAAAACACATGGTGTCCTGAGTCAGAAGTTCGTCACCCCCGCGAACGCGGGGGTCCAGGCGGAGTCTCGTTCTGGATTCCCGCTTGCGCGGGAATGACGAATTACAACGGATTTGCGATTTACCACACTGGCGGTAGCGCATGGCGGTAGAGCAGGCGTACGAGATCGGCGTCGACATCGGGGGCACATTCACCGATGTGGTTTGCAGGAGCACGCGGGGGGAACTGCGACTCGCCAAGATTCCGACCACGCGCGCCGATCCGAGCGCCGGAGTCTTGCACGCGGTGGCGCATATGACGCGCGAGTGGGGAATCGCGCCGCAAGCGATCGCCCGCTTTGTCCACGGCACGACGGTAGCAACCAACGCCGTGCTCGAGCGCAAGGGCGCGAAGATCGGTCTCATCACCACCCTCGGCTTCAGGGATGTGCTCGAAATCGGCCGCCAGAGTCGCCACCACGTCTACAGCGTGATGCTCACGCCGGAGACGCCGGTGTTCCTGGCGCCGGGCGCGCTGCGCAGGGAAGTCTCCGAGCGTGTCGCGGCCACGGGCGAGGTGATCGTCGCGCTCGACGAGGCGGCTGTGCTGCGCGCGGCCGATGCGCTGGCCGCCGAAGGCGTGGAGGCGATCGCGATCGCGTTCCTGTTCTCCTTTCTCAATCCGGCACACGAGCGGCGTGCGGCCGAGATCGTGCGCGAAGCCCATCCGCAGCTCATGCTCTCGCTCTCCTGCGAGGTCGATCCGGCGTTCCGGGAATACGAGCGCACCTGCATCACTGCCTTCGATGCGTATCTCAAGCCCGTGATCGAGCGCTATCTGCAGGCCATGGAGCGGGACCTCGAGACCCGCAGTGTCGGCGCACCGTTGCAGATCATGCAGTCGCGCGGCGGTGTCGCTTCGTCGCGCGTGGCCAGGCGTAGCCCCGTGCGCCTGTTTCTCTCCGGACCGGCGGCCGGGGTGATCGGCGGACGCGTCGCGGGCGAAGCGGCCGGGGCGAATGACGTCATCACGATTGACATCGGCGGCACCAGCGCGGACATCGCGCTCATCCATCGCGGCAAGCCGCTGATCGCCGCCGAAGGAATGCTCGACGGTTACGCCGTGCGCGTGCCGATGGTCGACGTGAACGCGATCGGCGCCGGTGGCGGCAGCATCGCCTGGCTGGACGGCGCGAAATCGCTGCGCGTCGGTCCGCACTCGGCCGGTTCGGAACCGGGGCCCGCATGCTATGGCCGCGGTGGCACCGAGGCTACGGTTACCGATGCCTCCATCGTTCTCGGCTACATCGATCCGGCGTACTTCGTCGGCGGCACGATGCGGCTCGAGCCGGATCTCGCCCGAAAAGCGATCGAGAGCCGGGTCGCCAGGCCGCTCGGCATGAGCGTCGAGCAGGCTGCGCTCGGCATCCACCGGGTAATCAACGCCACGATGGCCGAGGGCATCCGCTTCGTCTCGGTGAAGCGCGGCATCGACCCGAGGCGTTTCAGCCTGGTGCCACTCGGCGGCGGCGGGCCGGTACATGCGAGCGCACTGGCGCGCGAGCTCGGCATGCGGCGGGTGATCGTGCCGCTGCATCCGGGCGTGCTGTCGGCGGCGGGGCTTCTGGCCGCGCCGGTCGAGCATCAGGCGGCGGTTGCCTTCAACACGCCGGTCGCGCGAGTGACGCGGCAGCAGCTTGCGCAAGTTTTCGCGGAGCTCGACGCGCGCTGTGATGCGCTCATGATGAGCGAGCGGGTGGCGCGCAGCCGCATCGAGCGCCACTATCTCGCCGACGTTTGTTACATCGGCCAGTCCTACCATCTGGAAGTCGCGGTGGCGGTTCGCAGCGACGACGCGCTCGAGCGTCTCACCCGTGATTTCTACGAAGTGCACGACCGCATCTATGGCCACAGCGCGCCCGGGCCGATCCAGTTCGTGAACCTGCGCGCGGTGCATCAGGCGCAGGTTGGCGGCCCCGATGCAGCGGTCGACTACGCGCCTGCCGCGGGCGATGCGTGCAAGGGCACGCGCGCGATTCTCACGGCCCAATCGGGCAAGTTCGTGCAGGCGCGCGTGTACGAGCGAAGCCGGATCGCGCCAGGTACGCGCTTCGAGGGCCCCGCGATCCTCGAGCAGTCGGATACGACCACCGTTCTCGATTGCGGCTGGCAGGCCGAGATCGACAGCCGCGGAAGCTTGATTCTCACCGCGGCGCCATGAGAGCAGGACGATGAACACATTCACTCGCGCCGAAGTCGTCGATCCGATCACGACCGAGGTGATCCGCAACAAGCTCGAAGGCATCGCCAACGAGATGGAGCTGACGCTGCTCAAGAGCTCGTTTTCGCCGATCGTGAAGGAGGGGCTCGACACCTCCGCGAGCCTCTTCACGGTCAACGGCGAGACCCTCGCCCAGGCGTGCGCGATTCCGGTCCACCTCGCCACGCTGATCCCGGCGCTCAGGACGATGGTGGAGAAATATCCGATACCCACTATGCGCGAGGGGGACGCCTACATCCTGAACGATCCATACTGCGGCGGCACGCATTTGCCCGACATTGCGATCATGACGCCGGTGTTCCATCGCGGGCGCGTGATCGCATTGAGCGCCACGATGACGCACCACGGCGACATCGGCGGCTTTTCGCCGGGGTCGCTCCCGCCCGCAGCCACCGAGATCTACCAGGAAGGATTGCGGATTCCGGCGCTGAAGTTCCGCATCGCTGGCGAGTACAACGAAACGCTGGTCGCCATCCTGCGCCAGAACAGCCGCTTGCCCGATACGCTCATGGGTGATCTCAACGCGCAGCTCGCGGCATGCACCGTGGGTGCGCGCCGGCTGCAGGAGCTCGCCGACCAGTACGGTGCCGAGTTCCTCATGGCGGTGTTCGAGGAGCTTCTGGACCGCTCCGAAACGATGACGCGCCAGGCGCTCGGCACGATTCCCGCAGGCTCCTATCGTTACGTGGATCACCTCGACAACGACGGCATCCACCTCGAAACGCCCGTGCGCATCGAGGTTGCGGTGACCGTGCGCGACGGCGCCATCGAGTTCGACCTCGCGGGGACCGATCCGCAGCTCGACGGCCCGCTCAATTGCGTACCCTCGGGCTCGCAGGCCGCAGCCTATTTCGCAGTGCGCGTGCTGACCGATGCGAGCATCCCCACCAACGGCGGTTGCTTCCGGCCGGTCAGCTTGAAGCTGCCGAAGGGCTCGCTCGTCAATCCCGAGGAGCCGGCCCCGGTCAACGCACGCACGTCCACGATCAAGCGCATCGCGACCTGCATGGTGAGCGCGTTGGCCTCCGTCCTGCCCGACCGGGTGGCCGCCCCGTCCGCCGGGACCTTGCTTGTGGTGGCATTTGCCGGACGGCGGGCGAGCGGCGAGCGCTTCATCGTGGGTGAGCTCATCGCCGGCGGCAGCGGAGCCGCGCGCGACCGGGATGGCGTCGACGTGGTCGACACCGACGCGAGCAACTGCATGAACCTGCCGGCCGAAGCGCTCGAGATGGATGCGCCGCTGCGCCTGCATCGCGTTGCGCTGCGCACGGATTCGGGCGGGGCAGGACAGTATCGCGGGGGCTTAGGCGTCATCCGTGAGTACGAAGTTCTCGCCGACGGCGTGACCTTCACGCATCGCGGCGAGCGGCATTTCAGCGCGGCCCCGGGTCTGGACGGCGGGCTGCCGGGGGCTTCGGCGTATTCGGTGATACGTCGCGCCGACGGACGCGAGGAAGTGATCCCCTCCAAGGCGCTCACCGTGCTCAACAAGGGCGATCGCGTGATCGTGGAAACCCCGGGTGGCGGAGGCTACGGCAATCCGGAGCGGCGCCACGGCGTCGCAGGCGATGTCGCCAACGGCAAGGTGAGCCCGGCGGCCGCACGCCAGCGTTACGGGCTTCGCTGAACCGGGGTCAGGTCTTGCTTGTTGCAGATGGGGCGCGCAGGTGTCCTTGCCTCAGTTCACGCTGGCTCCGGAAGCCTTGACGACCGGCGCCCTTGAGAGCTTTCGGTCGATGGTACCGCTCAACCAGCGCACGGCAACGGATCTCGGGCGCCTCATCGCCGCCAAGCAAGCGAGCGCGGTCGAAATCGCGCAGGCCTGTCTTGCCCGGATCGAAGCGCGCGACAAGGACGTGCAGGCATGGGAGCACGTCGATCGCGAGGGCGTGCTCGCGCAGGCACGCGCTTGCGACCGCACAGCGCCGCGCGGTCCGCTACACGGTATTCCTTTCGGCGTGAAGGATGTGATCGACACGCACGATATGCCCACGCAGTACGGCTCGTCCATCTATGCAGGCCATCGGCCGCGTGCGGACGCCGCCGCGGTGGCCTTGCTGCGGGAGGCGGGCGCGGTCCTCCTGGGCAAGACCGTCACCGTCGAGCTTGCGGGCTTTCACTGGTCGCGAACGCGCAACCCGCACGATCTGGAGCATACCCCCGGCGGGTCTTCCAGCGGATCGGGGGCGGCAGTGGCGGATTTCATGACCCCCCTGGCGCTCGGGACGCAGACGGGCGGTTCGACCTTGCGGCCTGCTGCGTTCTGCGGGGTGCTGGGGTACAAGCCGAGCTTCAATCTCGTGAACCGCGCAGGCATGAAGCCGCTGGCAGAGTCGCAGGATACGATCGGACTTTTTGCTCGCAGCCTGAGCGACCTCGCACACATGCTTTCGGCACTCACCGCGTGCGCGGTCCCGCCGCTGACGACATCGGCTGCTCCGCGCATCGCGGCTGCCCGCATGCCGGCCTGGCCTGCGCTCGATCCGGCCATGGAGCGTGCCTTCGACGAGGCTTGCGCCCGCCTCGCCCGTGCCGGCGCGCCGGTCGCCGAGCTTCGACTGCCGCAGCCGTTCGTCGATGCCTTCGTTGCGCAACGCCAGGTGAACGACTACGAAGCATGGCGCGGTTTTGCTCACGAGCGGATGCATCATTGGGCGCAGCTTTCGTCGAGCCTGCAGGCACGGCTCACGCATGCCGCACGCTGCACCTACGAACAGTACGCGCGGGCGCAGGATGTGATCTTTCAGTGCAAAGCGCTGCTGCGGGAGCTGTTCGCGCAATACGATGTGCTACTCACTCCAAGCGTGCCCGGAGAGGCACCTCGCAGCCACGAGAACACCGGCGACTCGAGCTTTCACCGAATATGGACGGCATTGCATGCGCCGGCGCTGAACCTGCCGGCTTTCCATGGCCCGAACGGCCTGCCGATGGGATTACAACTGATCGGCGCCTACCGGCGCGACGCCGCATTGCTCGCGCATGCCGCGTGGATCGAGCGTGCGCTGAGCGATTGAGCGAGGAGGATTCGACGGCGCGGTCGACCCCGTCCGACGTCACGCAGCCCGCAACCCAGCCCGCGGCCTTGCACCGCGCGCACCGCGGCATCGATCTCGGCCAGTTCCGCGGGCTCGAACGGGCGAATCCAGTCCGTCCTGTTCCGCAGCTCGGCGCCCGTCCAGGCGCAGGCTCCTTCGATGGGGCGATGTTTGATGGCGTGCATGCCCTTTTCCTCCGGTCGCGCTGGGTGCCGACATTTATACACCGATTGCCGCGAAGGTGCTCGGGCGTGCTTTCGGCCCGGGTGTGTTACTTGCGAATGGACGACCGGCACTCGGAGGACAGCATGCGTCGACACACTCTGAAAGCGGCGCTGTGTGTAATCGCGGGCTGTAGCTTGGCGCTTGGCGTCGGCAAGGCCGACGCATTTTCCGAGATCGTCGTATTCGGAGACAGCCTTTCCGACGATGGCAACGTCTACCGTCTCACTCAAGGCTATCCCAACAATCCGTTGCTGCCGTTTCCACCGGATCAGCTTTATGCCGATGGCCGACAGTCCAACGGGCCCGTCGCGGTCGAATATCTAGCGCAGCGCCTGAGGACGCCCCTGCGCAATTTCGCCCAGGCGGGCGCGACGACCGGCACGGCCAACATCTGGGACGATGGTGCATTGGGCGAAGCGCCGGGAGCGCTCGGCCTGTCCGGCATGCGCTCCCAGGTTCAGAGCTACGTCGCGCAAGCGGGTGCAGCCGATTCGAACGCGCTCTACGTGCTTTGGGGTGGACCGAATGATTTCGTGTCGGGCCTTGCCAATCCCGGCACCTTCGATCCGGTCGCCGCGATCGCCAATGCCGTGACCAACCTGTCGAACGAGGCAGGGCAGCTCTATGGCAATGGTGCACGCCACTTCCTGATCCCCAACATGGCGGACTTGGGGCTGACGCCTCGGGCAACGTCCGCCGGGTTGAGCGCACCGGCGACTGGCCTCACGATGTCCTTCAACAACACTCTGGATGCGGCGCTGAGCGGTCTGCGCGCCAGCCTTGCGGGCGCTACGATCCACGGCCTCGATACCTTCGGGCTGTCGCAGGAAACCTTCGCCGAGTTTTCCGGCGGAGATCCCGGCGCTGCGGAAGTCACGCTGGCTTGCCTCTCGGTGCCGGCGTGCGCAGGCGATCCGCAGACGCAAGCGACCTTCCTGTTCTGGGACGATCTTCATCCCACCACGCAAATCCATTCGATCCTCGGGGGCGAGATGGCCGCAGCGGTGCCCGAGCCGGAAATCTGGGTGCTGTTCCTTGCCGGGCTCGCGCTGGCGGCCTGGCAACGCAGGCGCAGCTTCGGCTAGCCCGGATATTTCATCCCGTGCAGGCCGATGATCAAATTGGAGGTGGCGATCATTAGCTCAATCACTTCGTTACGCAAAGCATTTGGTTTCGATCCGGGCCGGCCTGATGAAATATCCGGGCTGGCTGCACGCTCGGATGCAGTCATGCGACGAGGCCGATCGGCGCCCTTTACCGAGCTTTCGGCATGCGCTTGGAATGCAGCGCCGCGGCGAGTAAGCTAATGCCCGCGCGGGACAGTCGCATTGTTCGAGGGTGCTGAAAACCCGACCTGCGCTCAATTCTTTTGGCGAACTTCCAACGGGGGCGCTGCCATGGCAATCAGGAAACTCGGTCACGTCGGCATCTGGGCCAAGGATTTCGACCAGGTGCGCGATTTCTATTCGAACGTTCTCGGCCTGCACATTAGCGACCAGACGGCCAACGCCGCATTCATGACGTCCGATCCCGAGCGAGAGCATCATGAATTCGTCGTATTCCGTGCGACCCAGCCCGGACAGCATACGAGTGTGCAGCAGGTGTCGTTCAGCTGCGAAAAGCTCGAGGACGTCATCGCCTACTACCGCCGGTTCAAGGAGAACAACGTCAAGTTCTCCCGCATCACCTCGCACGGCAACGCGGTCGGACTGTACTTCTACGACCCGGAAGACAACCATATCGAGGTGTACTGGACCACGCCGTTCCAGGCGCGGCAGCCTTACGGCGTTGCCATCGACATCAACCGTCCGGTCGACGAGATCCTGCGGGATATAGAAGCCGACGTGAAGATCCACGGCGCGACCGGCCATCGGGATCCGGAATCTTTCGAGAAGCAGCGCGAGCAGTTCCAGCGCGACGGCATCCGCTGCTGACCGAGCCGCGCCACCTTGGCGTACTTGTCGATCTTCCGCTTCAGGTGCTGCGCATAGACGTCGGGCGGGCTGCCAATCGGTGGCCCGCCTATAGCGCCAGTGCCTGCCGCAAGTGTTCCAGTGAGGAATTGCCGCCCGAGCAGATGAGCGCTACCTTCCTGCCGCGTAGTTCTGCACGCATCCGATAGGCCGCCGCCAGCGGCGCCGCACCGGCGCCTTCCGCCAGCGTGTGAGCGCGCTCGATCATCCATACCATCGCTTGCCGGATCTCGTCGTCGCTCACCAACACGAAATCGTGCAGGTGTTCGCGCATGACGTGCTGTGTGAGCTCGGCAGCACTGCCGGTTGCGATGCCCTCGGCAAAGGTGCGATTGGGTGCGGCGACCAGAGCCTGCTGCTTCCAGGATTCGTAGCCCGCGGGCGAAGCCTCCGACTGCACCGCGATCACCTGCACGAGCGGGTTGATGCCGTGTGCGGCAATGCACGCGCCAGCGACTCCGCTACCCATGCCCAGTGGAACGATTACCACTTCGATGTCCGGCTCCTCCAGCAGGATCTCCAGCGTGTGCGTTCCCACACCTGCGATCAACAGCGGTTCGTTGGCGGCGTGCACATAGCGATAGCCATGCTGACGGGCCAAGGACTCGCAGTGCTGCACGGCCTCCTCGAATTTTGCGCCGTGAAAGATGACCTCGGCGCTCATGCCTTGCATGGCGGCTACCTTGCCCGGATTGGCGCCTTCCGGTACCACGATCAGGACGCGCGCACCGAACAGCTGACCGGCATAGGCGATGGACTGGCCGTGATTTCCGGTCGAAGCGCTGATCAATCCGCGCTGCCGTTCGGCCGCGGTCATTTGCGCAACCAGATTGACGCCGCCGCGTACCTTGAAGGCGCCGACCGGCTGATGGTTTTCGTGCTTGACGTACGCCCGCGTGCCAAGCAGCTCGTTCAATGCCGGGTAGCTGTACAGCGGCGTCGGCCGCAGATAGGGCGCGATGCGGCTGCGCGCGGCAAGCACGTCGCGAAATACGGGCAGCGGATACTCGTTCATGGAGTGAGTATCCTCTCATCTCCATCGAGAACGTGGCAAGGCAACCGTCGTGACGTTCCTGCAAGGGCGCAGTCGATGCCTTCAGCGAGCCTCGGCCGCCGCGAGCACCGGGACATTGCGCCGTCTCAGCACCCAGTAGCCGACGATGAGGCCGACTGGCACGCAGGCGAGCCAGGCCAGCTGCCGGTCGGGATGCAACAACGCCAGGAGCGCGCAGGCTGCGAGCCCGACTCTCACCGGCACGTCGATCGCGGCACGTTGCGCGAACCTTGCCTGGATGCTGAAGGTGATGCCGACGGTCGCGGTTGCGATCAGCAACATCGCTCCGATCTGCGCCCAGCCGGGTTCCACCACCAGCTCCGGGCGCGTAAAGACGCCGGCCATCAGGATGAACAACGAGACACAGATCGTCAGGGCGTGGTAGAGCGTGTGCATGAAGGAGGTTTCCGCGATCTTCGAGGTTACCGCGGCCGATACCGACGTGGGTGGCGTCACCTCGCCCCAGACCGCGACGAAGAACGCGAAAAAGTGAACGACCCATGGATCCACGCCGATCTTGATGAACGGCGGCACGATGACGAGCGCGGTGACGATGTAGGTCGGCGCCGGCGGCAGCCCCATGCCGAGCAACGCGCCGAAGAAGAAAGCGACGACCACCATCGCCGCCAGGTTGACTCCCGCCGCCGCGATCAAAAGAGAGCCCACCTTGGTCGGCACACCGGTGATGACCAGCGCGCCGGTCATGATCGACAGTGTGGCCAGCAGCAGCGTCAGATCGGCGGTCATCTCGGCAAAATAGTCGACGAAGCGCCTGAGCGTGCCGGCGAGATTGCGCCAAGGCCGGCCGGGTGCGCGCGCGGTGGCGATCACGTGCGCCACCACCAGGGCGCCACCGACGCCGAGAAAGACATAAATTGCGGCGAACATGGGCGCCAGGTGCAATACGGCCATGATGCCGATCAGCCCGCCGACGACCGCGACGAAGGCGCCGATGTTGGTCCAGTCCGACCAACGCATGACCTCTGCCACGACGGTGCCGAGCTGCGCACGGTAGCGCGTCGAGAGCAGGTAGACCGATACGCTCACGCCAAGGTAATAGATGATCGCCGGCGCATAACCGCGCGCGACTACGTCGAAATAGCTGCGACCCAGGAATTCCGCCATGAGGAAGGCGGCGATGCCCATCACCGGCGGCATCAGCTGGCCGCCGAGCGACGAGGCGGTCTCGATGCCGGCCGCAACCGGTCGCGGCATGCCGGCGCCGATCATCGCCGGGATGGTCGCCGAGCCTACGGTGATCGCATTGGCGGCGCCGCTGCCGCTCACAGTGCCCACGGCCATCGAGCCGAGCACCGCGGATTGGGGCAGGGCGTGCGGCGAGCGCACGGCAACCTGCTTGGATAGCCTCAGGATCGAGTCCACGCAGCCGAACGCGCGCAATGCGGCGAGCACCAGGATGAAGGAGCCGATCAGCGTCAATGCGAGCTGCGGCAGGTTGGAGAAGACGCCAGTGGACATCTCCACGCTCATTGCGCTCGCAATGCGCTCCCAGCTCAACCCCGGATGAAAGAACATGCCGGGCACCACCGAGCCGTACACCGCGTAGAGGATGAGGAAGATGTTCAGCACGAACAGCGCCATGTGGCGCCGGCGCGTGTACTCCATGATCAACAGCGCCATCAACGATCCCATGATGAGATCGGGCGCGCTCCACACGCCGGCGCGCACGGTGCCGATTTCCTCGTACTCGACGAACATGTACACGGCCACGGCGAGCGAGATGGCGATGTAGACCGCCGCGATGAGCCAACTGACGATGGGCGGCAGCCGCGGATACAGGTCGTTCTTGCGCAGATCGTCCAGCGTCATGAGCACGAAGGTGACCGGCACCAGCACCAGCGCGAGCAGCACCGGCCCGCCCTCGGCGGTCCAGTAATAGACGAACAGGTAGACGAAGAAGCAGATCGCCGTCAGAAGGTAGAGACCGTTGGCGATGGCGTGCTGCCGCGGCGCGGGCGCGCTAGAACCAGGCTGGGCGGAGGTGGCATCCATGCGAATCTCGGCGGCAGGCGCGCGCGCCTGCCGCGAATTTCAATTCAACGTCGAGGGGTCGGCTACTTTGCGACCCGGGCGTCCCACTTCGCGTCCCAGACGCCCTTCTCGCGCATGTACTTCGCAAGCCCCGGGTGCACCGGCACCAGGTTCACCGACGACTCGACGCCGCGGCGCTGGAAGCCGGCCATATCCTTGGCGATCTGGGCGAACGAGGCATCGGCCTTGGCCAGCTCGGCGGCGTTCTTCTCGACCACCTTGAGCATCTGGTACACGTCGGCTTCGGGAACATCGAGGCCGACATGGTAGCCGTAGTAGAACGGCATCAGGATCGCCTTGTCGGCATGGATGTCGCGCTTGAACACTTCATGCTTGACCTCGATCACCGCGAAGCCGGCTTTCTTGAGCGCGGCGACTTCCGCCGCACTCGGGTTGACGACCGCCCAGTCGGTGGTCAACGAGGCCTCGGCGATCCACGGCGGGATCGAGGCTTCGCCATTGGTGTACAGGCCGAAGCCATCGATGCGGCCGCTTTGCAGCAACGACCCGGCGGCGGACAGGTCGACCTGGCGGTAGTTGTACTTGATGCCGAGCGTCTCGAAAATCCGCTCGAGCTGGGCACGGGTGTCCCATGGCGGCATGCCGGTGAAGAGCGCCTTGCCCGCCAGATCGTGCCAGCTCTTGTACTTGTCCTTGTCGCGCACGTGCACCGCGATGCCCATGTCGGTGGTGAACACCCACAGCGACTGCAGCGGCTGGCGCTTGATGTTGCTCTTGAAACCCTTGAAGCGCTTGATGTCGTTGGCCATCTCGTAGAAGGCGATGTCGGAGCCGTAGTAGCCCTCGAACTGGCCGGTGGCGTAACCCTTGACCGACACGATCGCACCCGGCGTGGGCTGCACCGTGATCCGGTATTTCGGCATCTCCCGGTTCAGCAGCTCGGCGAACACAACCAGCCCCTTGTGCCCGGCCGAGCCCACCGCCGAGGTGCCCCAGGGAATTTCCTTGACCTGCGCCCACCCCGCAGCACTCCACAACGCCGCCAGGGAAGCGACCAAAACAACGAACGAACGCCGCAACATTGCCGAATCCTCCTCCATGATGTCGAGAGCCGCTGGTGGCTCTCCCGCGTGCCCATTGTAGTGTGGGCGCGGCGCAGGGGATAGAGGGCGAGGAACAACGTAAGCTGAGAGGTCGGTCCGGCACAGGGTCTTGGCGCGACGAGTATGAAAACGACATCGAGAGGAAAGAGGCCATCCCGGCATCAGGCGCGAAGCGCTTGCCCTGTGCGAGACCGGCGGCTTCTCAGCTCGCGCCAACACCGGTCGCCTCCGGTCGCTTACTATTCAGTACCTGCTCAGCCGAGGAGATCCGCATGCCGTTCTACGAAAGAGGTAACGCCCGCATTCGTTACGAGCAAGCCGGTTCCGGCTTCCCGCTGTTCATCATCTACGGCGGAGGCCTGGACTCGAAGGTGACCTACGCCAACGGCCCCTTCGACGCGATGGCCGAATTCAAGGGCGAGTACCGCTGCATCGCCATGGATCTGCGCAACGCCAACGGTGGCGAAACGACCGGCCCGCTCGATACCGAGCAGCCTTGGAACATGCATACCGACGATCAGCTCGGGCTGCTCGAACACTTGGGTGTCGAAATTCCTCACCCGGATGTACGGCGACGTCGACTTCGTGCTCACCGTGTCGCGCGATTTCGTACGCAACTGTCAGACGCCGCTGCTCGTGCTGCCGGACAACACGCCGCCTCATCCCTATGCCACCGCCATGGAAATGGCGCGGCTCGCGCCCAACGCGCAGGTGAGTCTCTTTCCGTGGAAGGATACGAAGGAGAACACCGCGTTCGCGGTACGGCACATCCGGACTTTCCTGCAGGCGCATCGGCCGAATTGATTGCCCGGGCCGGTCGGCCCCGCGAGGGCCCGCGCGTGCCTGTGCAATGTCGTGACAGATTTTCCAGAGGAGCTTTCCGCATGCCTTACACGACCACCGCTTCCGGCCTGCAATTCGAGGATCTTGTCGTCGGTTCGGGAGACGCGGCGGCAGCCGACCAGCATGTCAGCGTGCATTACACCGGTTGGTTGTACGAGAACGATCAGATCGGAGCCAAGTTCGATTCGAGCAAGGACCGGGGCGAGCCGTTCGATTTTCCGCTCGGCGCGGGACAGGTGATTCGCGGCTGGGACGAGGGCGTGGCCGGCATGAAGGTCGGCGGGACGCGTCGGCTGATCATTCCGGCTGCACTCGGATATGGCGCACGCGGCGCGGGCGGGGTGATTCCGCCGAATGCCACGCTCCTGTTCGAGGTGGAGCTGCTGGGGGTCTGACGAGACGTTCGCACCATGGGAAGCGATCCGATTCAGAAGCCGCAGCCGGCGGCGACAGTGATGTTGTTGCGCGATGGCGTGCGAGGCATGGAAGTGTTCATGATCGTTCGTCATCACCAGAGCGATGTTCACGCCGGTGCGCTGGTGTTTCCGGGCGGACGGGTGGACCCCGAGGATTACGACCTCGCCGGCGATGCGGCGGTGTTTCCAACGCAGGACGGCATGGATGCGGCCACGGCGGCGTTGCGCGTGGCCGCCGTGCGCGAGACGTTCGAAGAATGCGGCGTGCTGCTTGCGCGTGCACGCGGGCAAGGAGCGCTGGTCAGCGCTGCTCGCCTGCGAGACATCGAGGCCACGCACCGTGCCGCGATGACCCGCGGCGGTCGCAGCTTCGGCACCATGCTCGCGCAAGAGAATCTGGTGCTCGCGCCCGAGACGATGGTTTACTTTGCGAACTGGATCACCCCGGAGCGCTCTGCCAAGCGCTTCGACACGCATTTCTTCCTCGCAGCCGCGCCGTCGGATCAGGTTGCCCTGCACGATGGCCACGAGGCGGTGGATTCAGTTTGGATTACCCCCGGCAGCGCGCTGGAACGCGCCCGGGCTGGCGTCTACCAGCTGCGGTTCCCGACGCAGATGAACCTGCAGAAACTCGGCCGCCACGCGTTGTCGGCGCCGGCAATGGATGCGGCGCGTGCAAGCCGGGTGGTGACCGTCATGACCAGGCAGGAGCGGATCGGCGATGGTATGCGCGTCCTGCGACTTCCGCTGGAGGCCGACTACGGCGGCGAGCTGTTCGAGGTTTCCGACCCGCCGTAGCCGTGCAGCCGATGCCGCCCTCCGCCCGAGGCGAGGGCGGCATTCGGCAAGCTGTTACTGCAGCGCCACCTTATGCTCGGTCTTGAAGTAGTCCTTGAGCCAGTCCCACGCCTCGGGCGAGAAAGTGATCGCGTCCTTGATGATGGGCTTGGCCGCATCGCCGACGAACTGCGGATAGCCTTCGATCACCTTGCCGGCGACCTTGTCGAACTCGGGATCCTTGAGGATGTTCTCGATTGCCGTGCGCCAAGCGTCGAGCACCGGCTTGGGTGTGCCTGTCGGCAGGAAGATGCCCTTGTTCATCATGGTATTCATCTTCGATACCGAGATCCATGCGTCGTAGCCGGGCCCGGACGGCTTCTTGCCCTGCACCATCTCGTAGGCTTCCGCAAAATGAGGCAGGTCGAGGGCATTCGGATCGCGCACCAGCTCGCCTTTATCGTTGATGATCCCGGCCGTAAAAAGCGGTACCGCCTTGCCCGCCTTGACCAGTTGCACCGCATTGCCGAGATAGCCGGGCATCGAATCGTAGTTCACGTTGAATTCGCCGCGCTCGAACGCGAGGCGCACCGGCCCGCGATTCAGGCCCCAGACGTGATTGACCTTGAACCCGAGCAAATGCAGCGTCATGATGAAGCGCAGCTCGCCGGAGTTCGCGCTTTGCCCGCCGAACACCAGCTGCTGGCCTTTCAGCTTGGGCAGGTCCTTCGGGCCGGCGATGCCGAGCGACGGTGAGGCGTAGGCGACCATGCCTTGGGGAGAGAGCAGCAGCGGTTCCCACTTGTCCAGCTGGAACTTGACCTTGGACCGATCGAACACGAAGCTGGCGACCGTGGTGGCCGACACGATCATCACGTGGGTGCCGTCCGGTTTCGCGCGCTCCTGGAACTGATTGGCGCCGGGAATCGAGCGCGCGCCCGGGACGTTGCGCACGATGATCGTCGGGTTGCCGGGAAGATATTTCTCGAAGTAGGGTGCGAGCGCCCGGGTATAAACGTCCGAGCCCCCGCCGGGGGCGAACGGCACGATGATCTCGATGCGCTTGCCCGAGAAATCGACCTTCTGGGCGGATGCTTCCGACGCCGACAAAGCGGTGAAGCACGCAACCGCCGCTACAACCAGACTGCCTGTCATCGATAGAAGTGACACTGCGATTTTCTCCTGTTCATGCCGTCTCACCTTCTGGAACGAAATCGGAGACGGGTTCCGAATATTAGACATAAACGGCCATGAACGGGTCGGATTGGAGCCAAACGCGTGCTCACGCCCGCCACCCTCGCTGCCGCGCCACGCCGGCGACCACGAACACGAACACGCGAGGCCGAGCATCAGCCGGCGCTCAGTCTCACGAGACCGGCTTCACGCCGGCTTTCCTGAACACCTTGCCGCGCGTTTCGATCTCGCTGCGGATGAGGTGCTCGAATTCCGCCGGCGTGCTGGGCCAGGAGCGCCCGCCCATCGCAGCGATCCTGTCCTTGATATCCTTCATCGCGGCGATGCGGGTGACTTCGCGGCCGATCTTTTCCACCACGTGGACCGGCGTCTTGGCCGGGGCGAGGATACCGAACCAGCCCTCGTACTTGTACCCCGGCACCCCGGCCGCGGCGACCGTGGGCACGTCCGGCAGCAGCGCGGAGCGTTCCGGCGACGTCACGCCCAAGGCGATCAGTCGTCCCTCTCGCACCAGAGGCAAGGCGGCGAGAATCGGCGGCACCGCGTAATGGATGCGCCCCGATACCGTGTCGGTAATGGTCTCGGGCGTGCCCTTGTAAGGCACGTGCACCACGCTGATCTTCGCCGTCTGCGCGAACAACTCGCCGCCGTAGTGCGTTCCGCTGCCGATGCCGGAGGATGCGAACGTCAGTTTGCCGGGCTGACTTTTCGCCATGGCCACGAGGTCCTTGACCGATTTGACGCCGAGCGACGGGGCAACTACCAGCAGCAGCGGATTGGCTGCAATCAGCGAGATCGGAATGAAATCCTTGTGCGGATCGTAAGGCAGCTTGGGATAGATCGAAGCCGAGCCGGCGAACGCCGAGGAGTTGAGCAGTAGCGTATGGCCATCGGGCGTCGCGCCTGCGACGATCGCGGTGCCGATCGTGCTGCCCGCGCCGGAGCGGTTGTCGATCACGACCTGCTGGCCCCAGGCATCGATGAACTTCGTGCCGTACATGCGCGCCAGCAGATCGGTCGCGCTCCCCGGCGTGAACGGCACGATGATGCGGATCGGTTTGGTGGGATAGTTCGAGGTTTGAGCCGGTACGGAGGGTGCGGCAACGACGGCAGCGACGAGCGGCAAAATATGTACGAAGGAACGCATGACGAACTCCTTCTCGCTGGCAGGTTAACCGGAGGCAGCACGAACCTTTGCGAATGGACGAAACGAGCCGGCAACATACGCCCGCCGGCCGCAAATGGAAAGCGGCCGCAAAACGGCAAGCGGGCGCAAAACGGCAAGCGGGCGCAAAACGGCAAGCGGTCGCGTTCGGCTATGCGTTCGGTCTATCATTGCCCTTCCCCCGCGTCGCCACATCGCCATGAATCAACATCTCCCCATCGCCGTCGTGCTCTCGACCGGCGGTACGATCGCTGGCCGCGGCGGTTCGACTATGAGCTTGTCGGAATACAAGGCGGGTTCGCTGCTCGGCCAGGAGCTGGTAGAAGCGGTCCCGGAGCTGGAACAGTTCGCACGCGTGCGCGTCGAGCAGATCTGCAATGTCGGCAGCTCGAATATCACGTTCGCGCATTGGCGCACGCTCGCGCAACGCATCGATGCGATATTCGCCACCGAGCCGCAGGTCGCGGGCGTGGTGATCACGCATGGCACCAGCACCATAGAAGAGACCGCGTATTTTCTCGATCTGACCGTCGGGCATGATCGCCCGGTCGTGCTGGTCGGCTCTCAACGTCCTCCCACCGCGTTGAGCGCGGACGGTCCGCTCAATCTCGTCAATGCCGTGCGCGTCGCGGCGTGCCGCGATTCCCGCGGCCGAGGCGTGCTGGTGGTGCTGAACGACGAGATCAACGCCGCACGCGACGTAACGAAGAGCAACACCTACCGGTTGGAGACGTTCCGCTCCGGCGAGCTCGGCTTCCTTGGCTACGTCGATCAGGACAAGGTGGTGTTCTATCGCTCGTCCGACAAGCGGCACACCGTGCGCTCGGAGTTCAGGCTGGACACGATAGGAGAAGCGTTGCCGAAGGTCGAGATCGTCTACTCGTGCGTCGAGGCCAGCACGCCGCTCATCATCGACGCACTGCAGAAGGCCGGCGTGCGAGGCATCGTTTTCGCGGCCACCGGCGCCGGCTCGCTCTCGGAGCGGGAGAAGGAAGCCGTGAGGCAAGCGATCGCGCGCTCACTCGGAACGGTTTTCGTTCGGGCGAGCCGAGTCGGCAACGGGCGTGTCATCGGGCGAGCGGAATTCGATCAGCTCGGTATCGTTCCCGCCGACAACTTGAGCCCGCAGAAAGCCCGCATACTGCTCATGCTTGCGCTCGCACGAACGAGCGACCTGGACGAGCTGAGACGAATCTTCTCGCAGTATTAGCGCCGCGCTTTGATCGATCGCAAGGCGGCCGGGCGCCTTGCGATTCAAAGCGCGACTGCGAAACAGCAGCATTCATGCAGACCATGGCCGGCATCACAACCGGCATCACGGAGAGAGCAATGCGTATTGCAGTCATCGGTAGCGGCGGGGTGGGCGGCGCGTTCGGCGCGGCGCTGGCGCAGGCAGGGGCGGACGTGACCTTCCTCGCGCGCGGGGCGCATCTGGAAGCGATGCGAGCCAACGGGCTGCGGGTTGTAAGCCCGCGCGGGGATAGGCACGTCCATCCGTGCAAAGCAACCGATGACCCCGCCGCAATCGGCGTCGTGGACGTGGTGCTCTTCTGCGTGAAGCTTTGGGACGTCGAAAGCGCCGGCGCGGCGATCAAGAGCCTGGTCGGACCGGATACAGCGGTGATTCCGTTGCAGAACGGCATCGATGCGGCCGAGCGCCTGATTCCCATTCTGGGCAGCGACGCGATCATGGGCGGCGTGGCGCAGATCAGCGCGACCATCGATCAGCCCGGCGTCATCCGCCAGACCGGCACGTTCATGAAGATCGTGTTCGGCGAGCTGGACGGACGCGCGAGCGAGCGCGCAACGGCGTTTCAATCGATGTGTCAGAAGGCCGGCTTCGACGTGACGCTCACCGACGCGATCCAGACGGCGCTGTGGGAAAAATTCGTCCTGCTCGCGGTGAACAGCTCGGTGGTGTCGCTGATCCGGTTGCCGTTCGGCAAGCTGTCCGAGGATGCGGATGTGAGGGCGTTGTTCAGCGCGAGCTTCGCCGAGGTCATCGCGCTGGGTCGTGCGCTGGGCGTGAAACTGCCGCCCGACATGCAGGCCCGGATGGAAAAGGCAACGCACAATTTTCCGCCGGCGATGATGCCCTCGATGGCGGTCGACCTGCTGCGCGGCAACCGCCTCGAATTGCCGTGGCTCGGCGGCAAGGTGGTAGCCCTGGGCAAGCAGCTGGGGATGCCGACCCCGGTGTTCTCGGTGATGTACGCTGCGCTGAAGCTGCATGCGAACGGGGCGCCGAACTAGCCCAACTTCCAGCGCGCCGTGTACGAACTGCCATGCCTCCTGCGGGCCGCTTGGCGCAGGCAAAAAAAGAGGGGCGCGATGCCCCTCTTTCCCATCGTGGCTTGACCGCCCGCCGGTTATTTCTTCACGCCCTTGGCCATGCCGAGCTGCGTGAGGATCTGCTCGTAAGCCTTGTTCTCTTCCGCGAGCGCCTTGCGGAACTCGGCCGAAGGCGCGTAGGCGTCGAACCACTGGTACTTGGCGAGGATCTTCTTCCACGAATCGCTCTTGACCAGCTTCGGCAGGGTCTGATCCCAGTACTTGACGGCCTCGGCCGGAATTCCCGGCGGCGCGAACAGGCCGCGCCAGTGCAGGATGGCGAGATCGATGCCCATCGAGCGCCATGTCGGCACGTTGGCGAAGTCTCCTGAAAGCGGCTCGGGCGCCGAGATGGCGATGAGCCGCACCTTGCCCGCTCGCGCCTGCTCCATCGCTTCCGACAAGCCGGTGGAGATCACCGGAACATGACCGCCGAGGAGCTGGATCATCAGATCGCCGCCGGCCTTGAACGAGACGATCTTGACCTGCTTCGGATCGATCGCCTGCGCCATCGCCGCGCGCAGGATGTTCATCTGGTCGTTGCTCGGCACGGTGCCCACGCCGAAGGTGACCGAGCCGGGATCCGCCTTGACCTTCGCCAGTATGTCCTTCGCGCTCTTGTAGGGCGAGTCCGAGAGAACCGCCCATACCAGGTACTCGGTGATCAGCCGGGCGATGGGCGTTACATCGGTATAGGTGAGCGGCGTGGTACCGACGATGCGGTTGGTGTAGATGCGGTTCGACTCGATGTAGAGAAAGTTCGGGTTGCCTTTTTTCTGGTGGATATAGTTCTTGGCGAGATTGCCGCCGGCGCCACCCATGTTGTTGATCACGAACTTTTCCGGAAACAGCTTCTCTTCGCGCAGCGCGCGCTCCAGCGCACGGGCGACGAGATCGAGCCCGCCGCCCGGGTTGCCGGCAGGCACGATCTCCACCGTTCTCGACGGGAACTCCGCGGCGCGTGCCGGGCTGCTCGCGCAAGCGAGGCCCGCGGCGGCCAGAATCAACAGCCGGGCTAGCTTCATCTTCTGCTCCATGAGGTGTGAATATTCGCCGGAATCATATCAGCAGCGGTGTGCCCTTCACATTTACTCGAAGACTCCCCTCCTGCGAAGGAGGGGCGGGACGCGAGCGCACGTCGCGGACGGGGTGGTTGGGTGGATTGCAGCAGTTTCTCTTTTTCACTGCAGACCACACCCCTTGCAGGGCGCGCATCGGTATGCAGGCCGATGCCGTTCGGCCGGCGCGGACCATGGTCCGCGAATTCCCGGCCTCACCCCCGGCGCTTCGCGCCACCCCTCCTTGTGAGCAGTATTAGCCCCGCAGGCGGGCAGGCGCGGTTAAGAAACCTGGTTGGGTTTCTTGAGAGAGGAGGGGAAAGCGCTAGTCGAGTTTCACGCCGACCTCACGGAACAGCTTGCCGATCTTCGCGTAGTCGGCTTTCACGCGTTGGGTGAGCTCTTCCGATGGTGGTGGT
>WHTS01000029.1:41455-57946 GCA_009377585.1 Betaproteobacteria bacterium | reverse complement strand
TGGTCAGCGCAGGGCTGCTTCGCTTCGCAGGGCTGCTTTGCTCAATAGAGCGCGGCTCGGCTCCGTGCGGCTCAAGCCGCTTCGAGCTTATGCGAGAACGTCGCGAGTGGACGTAACGAGAACGCAGGTGCAGCCGGTTTCGCTCCAGACGCGCTTGTCCGCGGTTCCGGGCTCGGCTCTGTTGTAGTCGCCGGGATAGAGCTTGCGATCGTCTATCCACAGCTCACCGTGGAGCAGATGCAACTCTTCGACGCCGGCATGGACGTGAGGCGGATAATCGGTTCCGGGCGCCAGGCGCACGAGCATGCTGACGCGATGCTTCTCCGAATCGGTCGCGAAGATCTTGCAGGAAATGCCCGGCGCCACTTCCTTCCACTCGGGCTCCTCCCATCGACGAGGCGCCGGTATCGCCGCTTCGCGACCCGCTTCTCCCGTGACGCGCTGCGCAAGGCGTCCCCACAGCGATTGCGGTGGGCGCAACACGTCGGTCGGCCAGAAAACCAGGGTGTCGACCACCGGGCGCAGCGTCTGCAGCTCGCTCTGGCAATCGGGACACCGGGCGATGTGCGCTTCCGCTCCAGGCACTTCGCTCGAAGGCAATGCCTGCAGCAGGTACAGGGAGACCAGCTCCGAATGGTCCATCCCGCGATTGCTCGTTGAGCTCATGCTTCCCACCTGCCTGCCAGAGCCATTCTGAGCTTCTGCAGGCCGGAGCGAATTCGTGTTTTGACGGTCCCGAGCGGCTCGTTCAGCCGTGCCGCGGTCTCCGCGTACGTGAGCTCGGAGAAGAAGGCCGTCTCGATCGCCTGCCGCTCGTGCGGGCTCAACTCGGCCATGGCATTTCGTAGCAGGCGGGACTGCTGCTGCATCTCCAGGCTGTCGTGAGGATTGCTCGCAGCCGCGGCCCAAACCGGTTCGTCCGGATGCTGGTTGACGCGCTTCTTGCGCTGCTCGAAGCGCAAGCGGTCGATCGCTCGGGAGCGCGCCTGATTCATGATCCAGCCCATGACCGATCCGTTGGCCGCATCGTAGCTCGCTGCGCGCCGCCACAGATCGTGGAACAGATCCACTGTGAGCTCTTCGGCGGTCTCGCGATTGTTGGTGATTCGCACGATCAAGGTGAATACGATCCGATGTGTTCGTTCATACAGCGCTTGCAACGCCCGCAAATCGCCCGCGGCCATGCATTGCACAAGCGCCACCAAGTCGATTTCGGACAGAGTGTTGTCCGGCTTGTCGCCATAGAGCAGATCGCCGAGAGTTAGCACCGAAGCGCCAGGCTGCCCCTCGGGCACATGTTTCATTGCACCCATGGCGACGGATTTTGGATGCTGAAATCATGGTTGGCAAGCCGGTTTTACGGCAATGGCGCGTCCGCGGGGTTCCCCGCGCCAGCCCGAGGGAGGGCGGACTGGGGTGCGTGGCTGGGGTGCGTGGGCATCTTGGCCGCTTCGGATTTCAGAAGCTCCAGCTCCAAGGCGAGGAAGCAGCGGACATGGAGATGGGCGTTGGTCGAGTCCGCCTCGGCGTTACGCGTAAACTCCAATTCGACCGCCATTTCATCGTGCTTGATCGCAACACCGCATAGCATGCACGGGCAGCCTGCGAAGCCTGCCCCGCCCCAAACACGATCGGGGCGGCGGGAGGGCAGTTTCCCGGTTCGTATCAGTTCGCGCGCTTTCTCGCGCAGAATATTTTCGCCGCTCATCGAGCTGACCTTCTCCTCAGTGCCACACGTCCATCGGCTATCGCTGCACGCCTTGCGCTGCGCGATTCATCTGTTACAAACACCAAACGTCAATCGTGCGCTGCTGGATTGGGTTTTCAGGAAAAATAGTGCGCTCGGCCGCGTTTTCGCTCTTCGGGGCGAGCGGGGCGGTTCGCCGCCCGCAGCGCGGGTCATTCGCGGGGAGGAGCGATGCAACAGTCGAAGCCGTTGTGCGGCAGCCCAAGTCCGGGTTCTGTGTCCGAGGTATTCAAGGCGTTCCTTGTGCTCGGCCTGACCTCCTTCGGCGGGCCCGTCGCGCATATCGGCTATTTTCGCGAGGCGTTCGTTGCGCGCCGCAAGTGGCTCGACGAGGCCGCCTATGCCGATCTGGTCGCACTTTCGCAATTCACGCCGGGTCCGGCCAGCAGCAAAGTCGGAATCGCCATCGGCCTGGCGCGTGCCGGGCTGCCCGGAGCCCTTGCCGCATGGGTGGGATTCACGCTGCCTTCGGCGCTGGCGCTGATCCTGTTCGCGTACGGCGTGGATGGTTTTGCCGGCGATTTGAATGCGGGCTGGCTGCAAGGTCTTGCGATCGTCGCCGTTGCGGTGGTTGCCCAGGCGGTATGGGGAATGGCGAAGAATCTCTGTCCGGACGCGCATCGATTCACGGTCGCCGTCTTCGCCGCGGTACTCGTAACCACTTGGCCCACTTCGATGGGGCAAGTCGCCGCGATTGCAATCGGTGCACTGGCCGGTTGGCTGTTCCTGGCAGGAAAAAGCGATAACGCGTATGCCGAGCTCGACATGCCGTTCGGCAAAGCGGCCGGCGCGGTGTGCCTCGGGCTGTTTTTCGCCTTGCTGATCGGCTTGCCGGTCGCGGCGGGACTCTATCCGGGCCAGGCCCTTGCCATATTCGATAGCTTCTATCGTTCGGGATCGCTCGTGTTCGGTGGCGGGCACGTGGTATTGCCTCTGCTGCAATCCGAAGTCGTGCCGCCCGGCTGGGTCACGAACGATCGCTTCCTCGCCGGCTACGGTGCCGCGCAAGCGGTCCCCGGGCCGCTCTTCACGTTTGCCGCTTACCTGGGAACGATCATGACATCCGAACCCAACGGCTGGCCTGGGGCGGTGCTCTGCATCGTGGCCATCTTCCTGCCGGGGTTCCTGTTGATGGTGGGCGTGCTTCCGTATTGGAACCGCCTGCGGCGCCTGGCTCCGGTACGCTCGGCGCTTGCGGGTGTCAACGCGGCGGTTGTCGGGCTGCTGCTGGCGGCGCTCTATCATCCGGTGTGGACCAGCGCCATCCAGGCGCCGGCCGACTTTGCGCTCGGGCTGGTTGCGTTCGCCTTGCTCGTATTCTGGAAATTGCCGCCTTGGCTGGTCGTCGTCCTGAGCGCCTTGGGCGGCTGGCTGCTGGTGCAGGCGAGCGCGTGGATGCCGGCAACATGACGAGCACCTGCAGCGGAGCTCGACCTCCCGCGCAGCGCGCTCCCGCGCGGCTCACCGCTGCCTTGCGTGTATCGTCTCCAGCAGCGCGCCCAGCTGTTCGACCGGAATCGGCCGCGAGAGCAGATAGCCTTGCAGCTCGTCGCATCCGAGCTGGCTGAGAAGCTGCGCTTGCTCCTCCGACTCCACGCCTTCCGCGATAACCTTCAGCCGCAGGTCGTGCGCGAGCCCGATGACGGTCGATATGATTGCCATGTCTTCTGCGCCGCGGGTCATGTTCACGATGAAGGAGCGATCGATCTTCAGCGCCGCCACCGGTAGCCGAGAAATATAGGCGAGCGATGAATAGCCGGTGCCGAAATCGTCGATCGCCACACCGATGCCCATGGCGTGCAGCGCCTGCAGTTTCGGGATGTTGTCGGCGACGTTTTCCATCGCAAGGCTTTCCGTGATCTCCAGATCGAGTCCGTGCGCCCCCGAAGTCGCGCCCGCGATCGCCTTTTCGACCTCCTGCACGAAGTCGCGCCGTCGCAATTGCACGGCCGAGACGTTGACGGCGATACGAGGACAGGGCACTCCCTCGGCATGCAAGCGCGCGTATTCCCGCACGGCGGTTTCGATCGCCCACCGGCCGACGTTCAGGATCATCCCCGTCTGCTCCAGTATGGGGATGAATTCGAGCGGCGGAACGAGCCCGCTGTCAGGATCGTTCCAGCGGATGAGCGCCTCCAGTCCGACCACGCGCTGCGTGCGAAGATCGAGCTTCGGCTGGTAGTGCAGCACGAACTGGTCGTTATCGAGCGCACGCCGCAGCTTGTTCTCCAGCTGCAACGTTTTCGCCACCCGGGCATTCATGCCCGGTTCGTAGAAGAGGTAGCGTTCGCCCGAGCTCTTGGCCTTGTTCGCCGCCGCTTCGGCATTGCGCAGCAACTCGTCCGGGTTGGCGGCGTCGTCCGGAAAGAGGGCAATGCCGCAGGCCAGCGCCAGCTTGTGGTCCTGGTCGGCGATCCTTACCGGGGCTTCCACCACCCGCGTGACGGAGGTTTCCAAAAGGTGCGCGACCTGGGCGGCATCCCGGGTATCGGCCAGCATCACGGCGTAGGCGTTCGCTCCCACGCGCGCGAGCGAGCCCGCGTCGGGCCAGATGTCGCCGAGGCGCTTCGCCACTTCCTGCAGCACGGCGTCGCCGGCGCTGCGGCCGAACGATTCGTTCACCAGGCGAAAGCGCGGGATATCGATGAACAGCACGGCGATGCGGGCATCACCCGGCCGATGCGCCTGCACCAGCCGACCCAGACGGTCGCTGAACAGCGTTCGGTTCGGCAGACCGGTCAGTGCGTCGTAGTAGGCGAGGTAGTTGAGCCGTTCCTCTTTTTCGATGTGATCGAGCGCGAAGGAGATATCGGCGGCGAGCTGGTTGAGCAGCTTGATCTCGTCTTCGTTGAAGATGCCCGGTTCCGCGGCGATCAGCGTCAGGTTGCCCACCACCCGCTTGCCGATGACGAGCGGCAACACGATGGCCGAGCGATACCCGCGGCGTATCGCTTCCTGGCGCCGAGGCGAGGCTGGGCTCACCTCGCCGGTCAGGTCGTTGCTGTATACCGCACGCCCGCTTCGGATAGCCTCGGCGACCATGCCCTGCGCCGGCTGCGCACCGCCCGCGCCGTACTGAGCATCGAGCAGCCACTGCGCACCGATTCCCGCCTGCGCGATCATCGTCACCGCTGTACGCTCCGCATCGACCTGTCCGATCCATGCGACATCGAAGTTTCCGTCCTCGACCGCGATCCGGCATGCTTCCCGGAACAGTTCGTGGCGATCGAGAATGCGCACGATTGCCGCGTTGATGCCGCTCAACACGGCATGGATGCGGCTCAGGCGTGCGATCTTGTCCTGGCTGGATTTGCGCTCGGTGATGTCGCGCGTGACCACGGCGTAGCCGCGCACGGCCGGCATTTCATTGTAAAGCGGCGTGATGCTGACATTGGCCCAGAACTGCGAGCCGTCCTTGCGCGTGAGCAGCCCTTCGACTCCGAGGTGGCCCGTCGCCGCTGCCTGCGCCAATTGCGCTTCCGGCGAGAGCGGCGTTCGGGAGTCGGTAACCAGGCGATGGAACAAGCCGTATGCGCGGCCGAGCACTTCGTTCTCCGAATGGCCCATGAGCCGCTCGGCGCCGGGGTTCCAGCTCACGAGGTTGCCCGCCGGATCGAGCATGAAAATGGCGTGATCGTTGACGCCGTTGACCAGCAGGCGGAAGCGCTCCTCGGTCGTGCGCAATGCCTGCTCGGCTTGCTGCCGCGCCGCGCGCTCGCGCGCTTCGGTCAGGGCGCGCGTGATGACGGCCGGAAGGCGGCGCAAGTTGCTCTTGAGCACGTAATCGGTGGCGCCGCGCTTGATCGATTCGATGGCACGCTCTTCCCCGATCGTGCCCGAGACGAAGATGTACGGTATGTCCGGCCGCCTCGCCCGCGCGATGTCGAGCGCGCTCAGCCCGTCGAACAGCGGCAGCGAAAAGTCCGACAGGATCAAGTCGGGCGCGAACGCCTCCAGCTCGCGCACGAACGCCGCTTCGTCGGCAACACATGCAATCTCGCATTCCAGGCCGGCATTGCCCAATTGCCGCGATATCAGTTCGACATCGGTGGGCAAATCTTCGAGCAACAGGACCTTTAGTCTCGGATCCATCTAGCGTGCGTGCGCTTGCCCACGAGCGGGCAGTGCGGCGAATGTGAAGATCATGACGTGTGTTGCAGTATGTTGCACTCGGCACGATGGCTCTGCAAGTAGTCCACTATGCAGCCGCCGAACACACGCGGTCAGCGAAGCGCGTGTGTCGGATTTCGCGTGAGCGCGGCATTGAGCGCATCGTGCGCGAGAGCGTTCGATCTCGCGGAAGGCTTGCCGCGCGAGCCGCGGGGCCGCTCCCGCTCCAGCACGCATCAGCGCTCGCGCCTGTGCCGCCATGAGGGTGCTTGCGAAGCTGTGGATTCCCGGCTACATATGTGATTCGTCACAACAATAACGAACAATAACGCAGCCGCAGCTGCGCCCGCGGAGTTTGGCGGTTGACCCGGCGGCAAGCGGCTGGTGGGTAACGGGTCCTGCGGCGAAACGCGATCGGTCCGCGGCTTGCCCGGGACCGCGGACAAGCGGAAGAGATCCGTGGAATACTGGAATTACGCCGTCCTCATCGGCGCCGCATTACTGCTGATCAGCATCGTGGCGAGCGATATCTCGTCGCGCGTGGGCGCGCCGCTGCTGCTCGTGTTTCTTCTGCTCGGCATGCTGGCCGGCGAAGACGGCCCAGGCGGCATCGCGTTCGACGATTTCGAAATCTCTTACGTGATCGGCACGCTCGCGCTCGCGGTCATCATCTTCGACGGTGGCATGCGCACGCAGCGCGAAACGTTCCGCGTTGCCCTGTGGCCCGCCATGAGCCTTGCCAGCGTCGGTGTGGTGACGACCGCTGTCGTGGTCGGCCTGTTCGCAGCCTGGATCCTGCACCTGGGGTGGCTGGAGGGCATGCTGATTGGCGCGATCGTCGGCTCCACCGATGCGGCCGCCGTGTTCGCGCTGCTGCGCACGCAGGGCGCCACGTTGAAGGAACGGGTCGCCTCCATCCTCGAGATCGAATCGGGCAGCAACGATCCGATGGCCATCTTCCTCACCATGGCGTTGCTGGAGCTGCTGATCGCCGGGCGCACGCAGCTCGAATGGTCGCTGCTGACGGCGCTCGCGAAACAGTTCAGCATCGGCGGGCTGCTCGGTTACGTCGGCGGCAAGGCGCTGGTGTGGCTGATCAACTGCTTGAAGCTGATCACCGGGCTCTATCCCTTGCTCGCCGTGGCGGGGGGGCTGGTTGTGTTCGCGATCTCCGCCGAACTGGGAGGCAGCGGCTATCTCGCCATCTATATTGCGGGGTTCGTGCTCGGCAACTCGCGCCTGCAATCGGCGCAGAATATTTTCCGCGTCCACGACGGTCTCGCCTGGTTGAGCCAGATCGTCATGTTTCTGATTCTCGGATTGCTCATCACGCCCTCGGAACTGTTGCCGCTCGCCGGACCGGCACTGCTCGTGGCCGCCGGGCTCATGCTGGTTGCGCGGCCGGTCGCGGTCGTGTTGAGCTTGCTGCCGTTCCGACTTCCGTGGCGCGAGCAGGTCTACATCGGCTGGGTCGGCTTGCGCGGCGCGGTGCCGATCGTGCTGGCGCTGTTCCCGATGATGTACGGGTTGGAGGACGCTCGGCTTTATTTCAATGTCGCGTTTTTCGTCGTGCTGGTGTCGCTCGTGCTGCAGGGCTGGACCATGGCACCGGCGGCGCGCTTACTCAAGCTGGAAGTCCCGCCGAGCATCGAACCGGTGCACGAGCTCACGCTCGACATGCCGGGTCACTTCGAGCACGAGATGGTGTGCTACGAGGCCAAGCAGGGCAGCACCGTGGTCGAGCGGCGCATGGGCGAGCTTGCGCTGCCGCACGGCATTCACGTGATGGCGGTCATTCGCGACGGCGAGCCGCAGACCCTGCAGCCCGAGCTGCGGTTTGCGCCGGGCGATTACGTCTACTTCCTGACCCGCCCGCAGGGATTGGCGCAATTGAGCGCCCTGTTCGACCCGCATCGCCTCCCGGACCGACTGGAAGAACATCGCTATTTCGGCGACTTTCTGCTCTACGGCGATGCCGTCCTGGGCGATCTGGCGTCCGTCTACGGTCTGCCCGTCGAGGACAAGGATGCGCACAAAGCGCTTGCGGACTACCTGGCCGAGGTTTTCCACGGCCGCGTCGTGGTGGGCGATCGGGTGCGCGTAGGGAGCGCCGAGGTGGTCGTGCGCGAGGTGGAAAACGGTACGGTCAAGCGGGTGGGACTTCGTCTTCCGACGGCTGGGTCGTCGAAGTAGGCTCGTTGACGCCTTGGATCCCGCGCGCCGACGAATATCCGGGCTAGCCCGCGTCCGTGCCGTGCCGCGGTGGCTGCAATCCGAGCGGGCGCGCAGCATCGTGCGGCGGATGGCCGGTCTCCAGCATCGACTTCATGCGCATGAGGTCGGCATCGAGCCCGCTCTTCGGGTCGGCGCCGAACAGCGTGGCAACGACATGGCCGACAGCGCCGGCGGGCGGGAAGTAGTGCAGCTGCACGTGCACGCGCGTGGCGTTTTCCCCATCCTGTTCGAATCGCACTCGGCCCGAGTGCTTCACCGCGGTGCGATCGTCGCAACGCCACTCGATTGACTTCTGCGGGACCACCCGGGTGATTTCGGCGGTCCATTCCACCGGCAGCCCGGCCGGACCTTCCACGCGCCAGTAGGAGCGGCTGTCGTCGATCTCCTGCACCTCGCGCACGCGCGTCATGAAGCTCGGGAAGTTGCGGATGCGGGTCCAGAAGTCGAACACCCGTGCGATCGGCGCGCGGATGGTGATCGACTTCTGCACTTCGATGTCGCGGCAATGAGCGCCGACGCCGGCAAGACTGCCAAGCTGCCGATTGGTCGCGGTGCGCAGCAACAGCCCGCCCCCGAACAGGCTCAGTGCCAGCGATACAGGACCGTGCGAGCGCAGCGCGGTTCCGAGCAGGAACAGACCCGCGCTTCCGGTCATCAGCCGCGCGGTCGGCGACCAGTTCTC
Organism: Betaproteobacteria bacterium; assembly: GCA_009377585.1. NCBI lineage: Bacteria > Pseudomonadati > Pseudomonadota > Betaproteobacteria > Betaproteobacteria bacterium. Next base: position 49,172 of record WHTS01000029.1, on the reverse strand, counting down.
CTGCAGCAGCTCGAAGCGATGACCGTTGCGTTGCACGCCCCCCTGCAGGGCCGAGATGTTTCCTGCACGCTCGTGCACCTGCAGCTGATCGTCGATCGTTTGTACGCCTGCGACGCCGCGGATCGACTGCAGCAGCCGCGGCGCTTCGACGGCGAGGATCGGACCGCTCACCGTGACGTGGCCGTCGCGGCTCGTGACGTGAACGGCGTGCGGATGCGATACGACACGCCCCAGCCTGGCGCGGATGCGCTCGATCAACGCGCTGTCCGACGCCGCTTGCGCGCCGCCGTTGAGGCGCCGAGCGATGAGCGCCATCATGCCGGCGCCGCGTCCCGCCAGATCGCGCGCAGTCACGCGGCTTGCTTCCCGCGCGAGGCGGCGCATGTGAACCGTTTGATCGCGCAGAAGCGCGCGCCGCCGCCGGCCGTTTTGCCGATCGAAGAAATACATGAGACCGGCGCCGATTCCCGCGGCCAGCAGCCAGGCGCCGGATTGGTCATGGGTGGGATGCGAAGGATAGCGGGCGGATGTCATCGCGCTTCTCCTTGAACGAAAGCGTCGCGAGGACAGACCAAAGAACTGTCAGGCGGACTGTCCCGCGACGCACGGATGGGATGCACCTGCAAACCAGCACGCGCGATGCCCGTTTTGTCTATTCGTTTGTCGATATGGTCTGTTTTGTGCGGGCGCACTCGCGCATAACGCAGCAGCGCGTCAAGTCGATATGGAGACACCCGTGGACGATCCACCAGTTGCAAACGCCGATGCGCCGCTCGATGCCGAGACGTTGCGCGCGCTGCATGCGTGGTGGCGGGCGGCCAACTACCTGGCGGTCGGTCAGATTTATCTGCTCGACAATCCCTTGCTGCGCACGCCGCTGTCGATCGATCACGTCAAGCCGCGTCTTCTCGGACATTGGGGCACCACGCCGGGCCTGAGCTTCATCTGGGCGCATCTGAATCGCGTGCTGCGCCGAGACCCCGCGCTGGACATGATCTACATCGCGGGCCCCGGCCACGGCGGCCCGGCGCTGGCAGCGTGTGCCTGGCTCGAGGGCACGATGTCCGAGCGCTATCCCGAGGTGTCGCTCGACGAGGCCGGCATGCAGCGGCTGTTCAAGCAGTTCTCCTTTCCGGGCGGCATCGGCAGCCATGCCACGCCCGAGGTTCCGGGCTCGATCCACGAGGGCGGGGAGCTGGGCTACTCGTTGGCGCACGCCTACGGTGCGGCGTTCGACAATCCGTCGCTGATCGTCGCCTGCGTGGTGGGCGACGGCGAAGCGGAAACCGGTCCGCTCGCCGCCGCATGGCATTCGAACAAGTTTCTCGATCCCGCCCGCGATGGCGCGGTGTTGCCGATCCTGCATCTGAACGGCTACAAGATCGCCAATCCCACCGTGCTCGCGCGCATCCCGGCGCAGGAGCTGGAGAGCCTGTTCGTCGGCTACGGCTACCGGCCCTACGTGGTGGAAGGCGACGAACCCGAGCGCATGCATCAGGCGATGGCCGCCACGCTCGACTCGGTCATGGCGGAAATTCGCCGCATCCAGGGTGAGGCGCGCTCGGCAGGCGCGGTGACGCGACCGCGCTGGCCGCTCATCATCCTGCGCACGCCCAAGGGCTGGACCGGACCGAAGGAAGTGGACGGCAAGAAGACCGAAGGAAGCTGGCGCTCGCACCAGGTTCCGCTCGCCGAGCTGCGCAACAAGCCCGATCACTTGCGGCAACTCGAAGCGTGGTTGCAGAGCTATCGGCCGGAAGAGCTGTTCGATGCGAACGGCGCGCCGCTGCCGCAGCTGCGCAGCCTTGCGCCGCAGGGCGACCAGCGCATGAGCGCCAGCGCGTACGCCAACGGCGGCATGCTGGTGCGCGACCTGGAGCTGCCCGACTGCCGTGGCTATGCGCTCGAGGTCCCCGCACCCGGTGCGGTCCAAGGCGAGGCCACGCGCGTATTGGGCAAATATCTGCGCGACGTGATGCGGCTCAACCAGCCGCATGCCAACTTTCGTCTGTTCGGGCCCGACGAGGTGGCATCCAACCGCCTCGATGCCGTGTTCGAGGCGTCGCCGCGCACCTGGCTTGCCGAGCACACGGCCGATGACGACAACCTCGCGCCCGACGGTCGGGTGATGGAGATCCTGTCGGAGCACCAGTGCCAGGGTTGGCTCGAAGGCTATCTCCTCACCGGGCGCCACGGCGTGTTCACCTGCTACGAGGCCTTCATCCACATCGTCGATTCGATGTTCAATCAGCATGCGAAGTGGCTGAAGATCGCCAAGGAGGTGCCGTGGCGGCGACCGATCCCGTCGCTCAACTACCTGCTCACCTCGCATGTGTGGCGTCAGGATCACAACGGCTTCTCGCACCAGGACCCTGGATTCATCGACCACGTGGTGAACAAGAAGGCCGGCATCATTCGCGTGTACCTGCCCCCGGACGCCAATACGCTGCTCGCGGTGGCCGCAAGCTGCCTGCGCTCGCGCGACCTGGTGAACGTCATCGTCGCCGGCAAGCAGCCGCAGGCGCAGTGGCTCGACCTGCACGCCGCTTCGGAGCACTGTCGCAGGGGGATCGGCGTGTGGGAATGGGCGAGCAACGAAGACGACACTGCGGATGTCGTCATGGCCTGCGCGGGCGACGTGCCGACGCTGGAAACGCTCGCCGCCGTCGGGTTTCTGCGCGAGCATGCGCCGCAGCTGCGTGTGCGGGTCGTGAACGTGGTCGATCTGATGACGTTGCAGCCGCGCGAGGAGCATCCGCACGGCCTCTCGGACGAAGAGTTCGATGCGCTCTTCACCACCCACCGGCCGATCCTCTTCAACTACCACGGTTATCCGTGGCTTATCCATCGCCTGACCTACCGGCGCACCAACCACGACAACCTGCACGTGCGCGGCTACAAGGAAGAGGGAACGACCACCACGCCGTTCGACATGGCGGTGCGCAACGACATCGACCGTTATCACCTGCTGCTCGACGTCGTGCAGCGAGTGCCCGAGGCGGCGCGCTATGCCACGCGGTTGCGTTCATTCGCCCGAGACAAACTCGCACAGCATGCGCACCATATCGTGCAGCGCGGCGAGGACATGCCGGAAGTGCGCGACTGGCACTGGCAAGGTCAGACCGGGACTGCCGGCGGGCAGGGCGGCGAATGATCATCGTCGTCATCGGCGCTTCGGCGACGGGTAAATCGACGCTCGGAAAGGCGCTCGCCGACGCGCTCGGGTGGCCCTTCCTCGAGGGCGACGATTTCCACCCTGAGTCCAATCACGTGCTCATGGCCGCCGGGATCGCACTCGGCGACAAGGAACGCGCACCGTGGCTCGATGCGCTTGCGCACTCGATCGGCGAGCACGCGCGCACGGGCTCGTCGGCGGTGTACGCCTGTTCGGCGCTCAAGCGCCGCTATCGCGCGGCCTTGCTGGGCGAGGGCACCGCGCCGCAAGCGGTGCGATCCGTCTACTCGCCGCAATCGGTGCGGTTCGTTTACTTGCATGCGCAGCGTGCGGTGCTCGAAGAGCGACTTGCACGCAGGCAGGGTCATTTCTTTCCGGCGTCGTTGCTCGACAGCCAACTGAACGATCTGGAGCCGCCCGGTGAAGACGAGCCCGCGCCCACGTTGACCGTGGATGCAACGCACTCGGTCGATGCGCTGGTCGCGCAGACGCTCGACTGGCTCCGGGCTGCGCGCGACCAAGCCGAGTAGAGCCCCGCATCGACTGACCTGGCCTATCGACGATCTCGACTTGCATCGCCGTCCGCGGGTTCGAGCCATCCGCCGAAGGGCGCGATCATCGCGTCGGCTTCCTTCGGCCCCCAGCTTCCTTGCGCATACGAATGCACCGGGATGCCGGCGCCGAGCACCGGCTCGAGGATGCGCCACTGCGCCTCGATCGTGTCCTGGCGCGCGAACAAGGCGGTATCGCCGCGGATCGCATCGCCGATGAGACGTTCGTAGGCTTGCGTCTCGTCGTCGGGCGCGCTGCAGAATTCCAGCTCCACGTCGTGGCCGCGCATGCGTGTTCCTGCGCTCTTCACGCGCGCGCCGAGCCCGATCTCGACGGCGCCGGGACCGAGCCGGAAGCGGAAATAGTCGGCCGCCGGCGCGTCCTCGAACAGCGCCTTGGGCGGCTCGTGCGAGATCACGCGCACTTCGGTGGCCGTGCGGGCGAGGCACTTGCCGGTGCGGATGAAGATCGGAACGCCGGACCAGCGCCAGGAGTCGATATGCAGGCGCAGCGCCGCATACGTTTCGACCTTCGAATCGGCGGCCACGCCCGGCTCGGACCGATAGCCTTCGAACTGGCCGCGAACCAGATCGGTCGGATCGAGCGGACGCACGCTGCGCAGCAGCTTCGACTTTTCGTCGCGGATCGCTTCGCCCTCGTCGGCGACCGGCACTTCCATCGCGAGCAGCGCCAGCACCTGGAACAGATGGTTCTGCACCACGTCGCGCAGCGCGCCCACTTCCTCGTAGAAGCCGCCACGGCCCTCGATGCCGAAGCGCTCGGCCATGGTGATCTGCACCGCGCGCACGTGATGGCGGTTCCACAGCGGCTCGATGAACGCGTTGGAGAAGCGGAAGTAGAGCAGGTTCTGCACCGGCTCCTTGCCGAGGTAATGGTCGATGCGAAAGATCGCCGCTTCCGGGAAGTGCTCGCACAGGGTGCGGTTGAGCGCCTGGGCCGAGGCGAGATCGCGCCCGAAGGGTTTCTCGATCACGAACCGCCCGCCCTTGCTGCAAGGCAGGCGCGCAAGGCCCGTCATTACCGTCCCGAAGGCATCCGGCGGGATCGCGAGATAGAACAACGGACGCTGCGCCTTGCCCAGCGCTTTGTCGAGGCGCTCGAACAGCTCGGGATCGCGGTAATCGCCTTGTACATAGGTCATGCGCGTGGCGAGCTTTTCGAATGCGGAAGACTCGAATCGACCATGCGCCTTGATGCTCGCCGCGGCCTGTTCGCGAAAGCGTTCGCTGGTCCACTCGGTGCGGGCAACGCCGATCACCGGACCCTCCAGGACGCCATGCGCGGTCAGTCCCGCCAGCGCGGGAAAGAGCTTCTTGTAGGCCAGATCGCCGCTCGCGCCGAACAGCACCACGGTATCGGATACGGGCGCCGTCATGGCTGCCGTCCTGGCGCAGGCGGCTCGTGATGGCCGCCGAACTCCGCGCGCATGGCGGAGAGCGACTTGTCGGCAAATTCCGCTGCGCCTTGCGATGAGAAGCGCGAGAAAAGCGCGGCGCTCAGCACCGGCAGCGGCACACCGGCGTCGACGCCCGCTTTGACCGTCCAGCGGCCTTCGCCGGAATCGCCGACATGGCCGCGAAACGCGGCGAGCTGCGGATCCTTCTGCAAGGCTTGCGCGATCAGATCGAGCAGCCACGAGCGCACGACGCTGCCGTGACGCCACAGCTCGGCAATCGCCGCGAGGTCGAGATCGGAGCGCAGCAGTGCCTCGGATGCAGCCGGACCACGTCCGCGTGCAGCCGCGGCGCGCATGAGGTTCATGCCCTCGGCGTACGCGGCCATCATGCCGTATTCGATGCCGTTGTGGACCATCTTGACGAAGTGACCGGCGCCGTTCGCACCGCAATGCAGATAGCCTTGCGGCGCCGTACTCGCGCCGGTGTTGCCGGGCGGTGATGCTGCTTCGCCCGCGCCGGGCGCAAGCGTGCGAAAGATCGGGTCGAGCCGCGCGACCGGCTGTGGGTCGCCGCCCAGCATCAGGCAGTAGCCGTGCTCCAGGCCCCAGATGCCGCCGCTGGTACCGGCGTCGATGTAATGAATGCCCGCCGCGCGCAGCATGTCTGCGCGCCGCATGGAATCGGGAAAATGCGAGTTGCCGCCGTCTATGACGATGTCGTCGGCGCCGAGCAAGGGGCGCAGCTCGTCGATCGTCGCCTCGACCGCGCCCGCCGGCACCATGAGCCAGACGGCGCGCGGCTTCCCGAGCTTGCCCGCAAGGTCCGACAGGGAATCGGCCTGCCTCGCACCCGCGGCGACCAGGCGCTGCGCGGCGTCGGGCTGCCGGTCGTAGACGACGCAGCGGTGCCCGCCCTGCAGCAGCCGCTGCGTCATGTTGGATCCCATGCGGCCCAGACCGATCATCCCGAGTTCCATAGCGTCACACCTCGATGGCTGTCGTGAATCCGAATGTTATGCCTTGAATGCAAACGCAACATACGCGGCTGCATGCAAGCGCGAGCCGAATGGGCAGCGAGCCCGCAACGGGTATGCCTTTCCGCCGCCGTGCGAGGTAAACGCGGAATTGACCCGCGCCAGGCGAGCTTTTCGGTGCGTGCGATGCACGCACGCGATGCAACAATGCCGCACTTCCTGCCGAAACACCGCGACACCGCGAGCCGGTCCTCGATTGCTTGCGCGCGGTATGTCGTCGGAACGACGAGAAGTCACGCCGGAGGGCGCAGCCCATGGATGCTCGATTCATTCGTCGCCTTGCCGAAGCGGCACAACGGCTCGGCCGCGGCGAGCGTACGCCCCTTCCGGTCGACGCAGCGTCGAGCCCCGACGAAGTCATCCTGACCGGCGTTTTCAATGCCATGCTGAGTCAGGTCGCGGCACTGGACGAGCGGCTTGCCGCGGCCAAAGCCGAAATCGAGCTACAAGTGCAGGCCCGTACGGCCGATCTGAAGGCTTCGAACGCGCAGCTAGAAGCCGCGCTGAGCGGGCATCGTACCCTGGAAGCGAGCCTGCGCGAGACCAAGGAGGCGGCCGAGGCGGCGAACCGTGCCAAGTCGCAATTCCTCGCCAACATGAGCCACGAGATCCGTACGCCGATGAACGGCGTGCTGGGCATGACCGAGCTGTTGTTGTCGACCGACCTTAGCGCGCGCCAGCGTCACTATGCCGAAACGGTGCAGAGCTCGGGCGAGACGCTGCTCAACGTGATCAACGAGATTCTGGATTTCTCCAAGATCGAGGCCGGCCGGCTCGAGATCGAGGCGGTCGAGTTCGATTGCCGTCAGGTCTTGAGCGACGTCGTCAACCTGCTCTCGGAGCGGGCTTCGCGCAAGGGCCTCGTGCTGATGCATCGCACCGAGCGCGCTGTGCCCGAGGCCGTGGTGGGCGATTCGAGCCGCGTCAAGCAGGTGCTGACGAACCTGGTGGGTAACGCGATCAAGTTCACCGAACGCGGCGAAGTGCGCGTGAGCATGAGCCTCGCCGGACGTGAAGGCGACGCCTGCGTCCTGCGCTTCGAAGTGAAAGATACAGGCATCGGCATCGCTCCGGATGCGCTCGCCAGTGTCTTCGATGCATTCTCGCAGGGCGACGCAACGCTGCGTCGCAAGTACGGCGGAACCGGCCTCGGGCTCACCATCGCCAAGCAGCTCGCGCACGTGATGGGCGGGACCATCGGCGTCGACAGCATGCCGGGCCGCGGTTCGACCTTCTGGTTCACGGTGCGTGTACCGGCGATTCGCGCTCAGCGCGGCCACGACGGTTCAGCGCCCGCGGCCGATGCGCTGCCATCGAGCTTCAGTGGCCGCGTGCTGCTCGCGGAGGACAATTCGGTCAATCGCGAGCTGGCCGTGGCGATGCTGGAAGCGGTGGATGTCGACGTCGCGGTTGCTGTAGACGGGCGCGAAGCCGTCGAGGCGGCGGCGAAAGGCGGAATCGACCTGGTGCTGATGGATTGCCAGATGCCCGAGATGGACGGCTTCGCAGCCACGCGCGCGATTCGGGACCGCGAGGCGC